>JBEBBK010000127.1:0-4398 GCA_041158405.1 Pseudomonadota bacterium | reverse complement strand
TTGTTAATTGGCGATGCCGAATCCGATACCCCTTGTATTGGCATTTGCTCTACTTTGTACGATGAAATCTGCAAAGGCTGTGGCCGTACTTTGATCGAAGTCAGTAATTGGGTCTTTATGACCCCGGAAGAGAAAGCGGCGGTCTGGAAACGCATCCAAGCAGAAGGTACAGCAATGCGTTTTCAGCGCAATAAAGCAGACTAAAATTACCCCGCTAGAGACTGACTACGCAGATACTCTTCATACGTTCCAGAGTAATCCACCACACTGCCATCCATCTTGACTTCCAAAATACGGTTGGCCAGTGCCGATACAAACTCACGATCATGGGAAACAAACAGCAAAGTGCCTTCAAATTTCTCAAGGGCAATTTGCAAGCTTTCAATGGATTCCATATCCATGTGATTGGTAGGCTCGTCCATTGCCAAGACGTTGTGCTTTTGCAGCATCAACTTACCCCAAATCATGCGGCCTTTTTCACCGCCCGATAATACTTTGACCGACTTACTAATGTCATCGCCAGAAAACAGAAGGCGCCCTAATGTTCCGCGAATAACTTGATCATCGTCGCCGGTATTGCGCCACTGAGTCATCCAGTCCATCAGTAAATCGTTATCGGGGAAAAGCTCGGATGTGTCTTGGGGCATAACCCCCACATTGGCATTCTCGGCCCATTTCACATCACCACTATCTGCTGCAATACCACTAAAGCGTTTACTCAAAATCGTTTTGAGTAAGGTGGTCTTACCTGCACCATTTTGACCAATAATGGCAATCTTTTCACCAGCACGAATGCCAATTTTAAAGTTCTTAAAGATTGGGCGATCAAACGCTTTGGTTAAGGCATTGCATTCCACCGCCATGTTGTGCAGCTTCTTTTCGTAATCAAAGCGAATAAATGGATTTTGCCGTGAGGATGGCTTGATTTCGGTAATCTCGATCTTTTCCAACTGACGCTGCCGTGAGGTTGCCTGGCGGGCCTTCGATGCGTTTGCCGAGAAGCGACTTACGAAAGCCTGTAGTTCGGCAACCTTTTCTTTGGCCTTCACATTAGAGGCTAGTTGCTGCGCCCTCGCCTGCGTCGACGCCAACATATAGGAGTCGTAATTTCCTGGATAGACTTTCAAGGTACCAAAGTCCATGTCGGCCATATGCGTGCAGACTTCGTTCAAGAAGTGCCGATCGTGCGAAATAATAATGATGGTGCTATTGAGTTGATTCAGGATTTCTTCAAGCCAATGAATCGAGTGAATATCCAAGTTATTGGTTGGCTCATCGAGTAACAACACGTCGGGATCTGAAAACAAGGCTTGTGCTAACAAGACGCGGAGCTTCCAGCCGGGTGCAACACTACTCATGAGGCCTTGGTGCTGCTCAATCGGAATTCCAATGCCCAGCAACAACTCCCCTGCCTTGGCTTCAGCGGTATAGCCGCCATATTCGGCATACTTACCTTCTAACTCGGCGGCGCGCATGTAATCTTCGTCTGTGGCGTCGGAATTGGCATAAATGGCATCCCGCTCAGCGGCTGCCTTCCACATCTCTTCGTGGCCCATCATCACCACATCCAAGACGCGCACATCCTCGAAAGCAAACTGATCTTGGCGCAATTTACCCAAGCGAATATTCGGTTCTAGGCTAACGTTTCCGCTGCTGGGCTCTAAATCACCACCGAGGATTTTCATGAACGTGGATTTACCACAGCCATTGGCGCCGATCAATCCGTAGCGATTGCCGCCGCCAAACTTGACAGAGATGTTTTCAAAAAGGGGTTTTGCCCCAAACTGCATGGTGATATTGGATGCGGACAACACGGGTATATTCTTACTTTCTTAGAGTCAAAGGCGCAATGTGCGCTGCAATACAAGTTTGCCGCTATTTTAACGGGGTTGTTGAGGCAATGCTTGATTTAGCCTGCGGTAAGCCTCCCAAGGGCTATCCGCAGGCCGTTTTGGCTCACCCCATCCAAATGCCATGACACATAAGCAAATCCTATTTTTTGATCTGCACAAACTGCCGGATGAATGGCAAGCGAACTAGCAGTAACACCACGATGACGCCTAAATAGATGGAGACCGTTTCATAATCGCTCTTACCGGCTTTATGCCACCAATAATGCAGGATGGCCAGTACTGCAATGGCGTAAATCATGCGGTGCAGATGGCCCCAACGCCGACCGAGCTTGCGCTGCGCCCAGCGATTGGAGCTTAATGCCAGCGGAATCAAAAGGACGAAGGCAAGAAAACCAAAGGTAATGTAAGGGCGCTCCAATACATCCTGCCACATGGCTGCTAGCGAAAAGTTATGGTCAAGCCACAACCAAATCAGAAAATGCACGGTGGCATAAAAGAAGCAAAACAATCCGAGCATACGCCTGAGATGAATAAACCCAGCCCAGCCCGTCAGCATTCGTGCTGGCGTCATTGCCAAACTCAGGCATAAAAAAACCAAGGTCCAGGTCCCCATCGAGCGCGTAATGAACTCAATCGGATTAGCACCTAAGTCCTGCGCACTTCCAAGCCAAATGAGTCTGCCCAGCGGTAGCAAGGCAAGCAAAAAAATGGCTGGCTTTAGGTACTGCAATTAGTAATTCTTTTTGAGATCCATGCCGGCATACAGGCTAGCTACTTGCATACCGTAACCATTAAACATCTCGGTTGGAATCTTGGGAGCAAAAATGCCCCGGTTATCACCGAGGCGACGTTCAGTAGCCTGGCTCCAACGCGGATGGCTCACATTGGGATTGACGTTGGAATAAAAGCCATACTCACGGGGCGCTGACTTAACCCAACTGGTCACAGGCATCTTCTCCGTTAACCGAATCGAGACAATAGACTTCGCACTTTTAAATCCGTATTTCCAGGGCACGACGATACGCACTGGGGCGCCATTTTGCTTTGGTAGAACCTCACCATAGAGGCCCAAGGTCAGCAAGGTAAGCGGGTTCATTGCCTCATCTAGACGTAAAGCCTCACGGTATGGCCAGTCCAAAATGGGGCGAGCTAGACCGGGCATTTGCAGAGGGTCTGCCAGGGTCACGAACTCGATGAACTTAGCGGAACCTAATGGCTCCACAACATTGAGCAATTTAGAAAGCGAGTAGCCGTTCCATGGAATAACCATCGACCAGCCCTCCACGCAACGCATGCGGTAGATGCGTTCCTCGATCGGGGCTAATTTAAGTAAGGCATCAATATCAATCGTCATCGGCTTTTTAACTAGGCCTTCAATCGTAACTGTCCAAGGACTGGTTTTCAGGGAGCCAGCGCGGCGCGCAGGGTCAGCCTTGTCCATGCCAAACTCGTAGAAATTGTTATAGGTGGTGACTTCTTTGTATTCCGAGAGGGTCTCTTTCGTGGAATATGGCGACTCAATCACATTCTTAAACTTCACCGCATCGGGATTGCTCGCAAATGCTTCACGTGAAAACCACGGCGCTAAAGCCATGCCCATACCCCCTGCTGCCGCAAGCTGTATTAAGGAACGACGTTGCTCAAAAATAGACTTCGGTGTGATATCACTGGCTTGAATAGTGGGATCGTGAAATGCCTTCATGGTTAAACCTTTATCTTAAATGGCGTGAAATTGGTGTCGGTGTCGTAATAATCTTCGTTCTCTTTTTTCTTCAAAAATCCAACTACGGCATACGTCAGGGGTGTTGCCAAAACCTCCCACAGGGTTTTAAGAACGTATTGGGCTAGCGCTACTTGGATAATCTCACTGGTTGACCAAATGCCATAAAAAGCGATCACATAAAAGAGACTGGAATCAACCAACTCCCCTACCGCGGTAGATCCAATCGTACGCGTCCATAAATGCTTGCCTTGCGTCATGATTTTCATCTTCGCCATGACATAGCTATTGGATAGGCTGCCACACCAAAAAGCAACCATCGATCCTAGTGCAATTCGCCAGGAATTTCCAAACACTGTCTCCAGCCCATCTTGATAGCCTGCCATATACGATCCCGGTGCTACTGGCAATGCAATCACCACTTGTGCCATGAGCGCCGCAAATGCGAGTGCAGCAAAGCCTGCCCACACTACCCTGCGATCATGCGCATAACCGTAGACCTCGGTCATGATGTCGCCAAAAAAATAGGCAATGGGGAAAAACAAAATGCCGGCACCAAAAATAACCGGTCCAAACAATGGCAAGTCCAGTGTGGCTACCTTGCCCGCGCCAATGAAATTACTGCACAGAAGCACCACCACAAAAGCAGCGAGTAGCAGATCGTAATAGCGGTGGCGGCGTTGCATGGGTTTTAGGTGCTTGCGAACAGCAAATTTAAGATAAAAGTTGGATAATCAATAGGATAGCTGGAATTAACAAAAAACACAGGAAATGCCGATAGATGAGTAAGCCAATTTTTCACTGGGAAGACCCCTTAATGCTGGA
>JBEBBK010000126.1:0-4420 GCA_041158405.1 Pseudomonadota bacterium | reverse complement strand
AATTTGGGTGGCGGCATTTTTAACCCTATGGTCCATGTTCTATTACCTGCAAAAAGCGCTGCCCCAATTACTCGGTAAGTCGGACTAGAGCCTTGATTGCATAAGACACAAGCGCTGTAAATTTCAAAATGGACAATAAATACGGCGTAGAGCTCAATAGTTTGCTAAACTGTTGCCCTGTTATGCGGGAATAGCTCAGCTGGTAGAGCGATACCTTGCCAAGGTATAGGTCGGGAGTTCGAACCTCCTTTCCCGCTCCAAGTTCGATGGGAAGCCCTGAAAAGCTTCCCATTTTGTTTCACAGTATGTGGCGCGTTGGCCGAGTGGTTAGGCAGGAGCCTGCAAAGCTTCGTACGGGGGTTCGATTCCCTCACGCGCCTCCAGCGGTTGTATTGAGGTCTTGAATCTATTGACCTCCACGTTGCTTATCCTACAATGAGGCTATTGCTGATTCCCAACGGACGGACGCCCTCATCATGACATCAACACCCAAGCTAAATAGTAAAGTTGCCTCAGCTATTGCAGTAAGCATCACCTTGTTGCTAGGCGGTTGCGCCAGCTCTGGCGACTCTCCAACCGGCACGCCGGATGAAGTGAATCAAATTCAGGCCCAGCTCTTGGGTGATATGCCGCTTCCAGCTGGAGCGCGCATCATGGGCACAGACTCATTGATTATTGGTCGTGGCGATAATTGGGTGGGTCGTGTAGTTTTAAATGGCCTACAAAGCCCAACCGATATCTATGCTTTTTTCCAGGCAGAGTATCCAAAGGCAGGATGGACTACCGTAACAGCGGTTAAATCCAAGACCAGTATTTTGGTGTTTACCAAAGGCGATCGAACCTCGACGGTTGAGATCAATGAAGGCTCTTTAACGGGCCCAAAATCGATCATCATCATTACCGCCTCGCCTAAAAACGCAAACGTGATCGCGCCAAGCAAGCGCTAAGGTCAGGGGCCTTTGGGTTAGAGGCCGTTCGCCCGAATTAGGCCAACGGCTTGGCCTTCAATCGCGAAATTGGGCTGCCTTGCATCGACGGTGATGTTTTTGAAGTCCGGGTTCTCGGCCTGCAATTCGATTACAAGGCCATTGCTGCCTTTTTTCTGCATCCAGCGTTTGACAGTGACTTCATCATCAATGCGAGCCACCACAATATCGCCGTTACGCACTTCGGTTGTTTTGTGAACGGCTAAATAATCGCCATCTAAAATACCTGCGTCGCGCATACTCATACCTTTTACTTTAAGCAAGTAATCTGCCCCTTTGCTAAATAAGCTGGGATCGATCGGGACGTGCTTTTCAATGTGCTCCACTGCCATGATGGGCGAGCCCGCTGCAACGCGACCAATCAATGGAAGCGTGAGCTGCTGGAGCGCTCCTGAGGGCAGCGACATTTGCTGCGATCGGCCGAACTGAAATGGTTGGTTATGATGCTGCGCAATGCGGATGCCGCGCGATGTACCTGGTGTGAGTTCGATGTAGCCTTTGCGAGCCAGGGCACGCAAATGTTCCTCTGCCGCATTGGCCGAAGCGAAGCCAAGGCAAGTGGCGATTTCGGCGCGGGTGGGCGGCAAACCACTTTCCTGTATCGCCGATGTGATTAAAGCCAAGATTTCTGCTTGGCGGGGTGTTAATTTGGGTAAATCGAGCAATTCAGCTGTGTTTATGTCCATGCTGTAATTGTATACAGTATTTTTGTTATTTCAAGAGGTTTTGTTAAATGGATAATGGGCTCATGAAATCCCCCAATCAGCACGTTTTGGTTATTGGTATGGGCGGCACGATCGCCGGTCTTGCTCAGGATCCAAATAATCCATCCGCCTACCGTGCGGGCCAGGTTTCCCTAGAAAGCCTTATTCCGACAGCGCAGCCTGGCACTGGATTTGCGCATGTTGAAATCCGTACAGAGCAGCTCGCCAACATCAATAGTCGGGATTTGAGTGAGGCCCTACTAACCCAGTTAGGCCTTGCTGTAAGGGCAGCCCTGGACAATCCCTTGGTTCTTGGGGTACTAGTGACCCACGGTACCGACACAATCGAAGAGACGGGGATTTTTTTGGATGCGGTTTGCAGCAAGCAGGCTGAGCGCCAAGGCAAGCGGGTGATTTTGACCGGAGCAATGCTGCCATCGAACCACCCTCAAGCGGATGGCCCACTCAATCTGCAAGCAGCCCTGCATTGGGCTCAAATGGATCTTGAAACCTGCCCAGCCGGTATCTTTGCCATCTTTGCTGGCCGAGTTTGCTTGGCGCGCGACCTTGCTAAGCGCCATACCAGCGACCTCAATGCACCACTGCGTGATTCACCCAGCAGCCCGATTCACTTGATTAACCCTTCGTGGCTATCGCGTATTCGGCGAATTCAGGCCGATTCGGGGCTAGATTTGGCCATTCCGCCTGAGAATGCCTGGCCTTGGGTGGAGATCTTAACTAGTCATGCTGGCGCCAGACCAGAAACGGTGTTGCATTGGCTGGGTCAGTCAATTCGGGGGCTGGTGATTGCTGGCACTGGCATGGGCGGTGTGCATGTCGCTTGGCATAAGCCTCTGCATGCCTTGGCTGAGATGGGGGTGGCGATTGCCAAAGCTTCTCGGGTGGGTGCGGGGCATGTTCACCTTCATTTGCCAGAAGCGGACCCTGCCAACTGGGTGGCTGCAGGCAGTCTATCGGCCCCAAAAGCCAGAATTGCCTTGCAATTAGCCTTATATGCGGCCGCAGAAGCCAAGCAGGGCGGTAAATCCATGACTTGGCAGGATTTTTTTGCTAGAATCGCAGTCTTGCCTGAATAAAGCAAGTTATGTAATTCTTGTTTTTACAATTTGTTTCACCCTTGCTGCACTGGTTTCCAATTCATCACCATCTGATTTGGATGACGCCCAGGCAGCTTTACCCTTAAGGAGTGTTTGATGCGTCATTATGAAATCGTTTTTATCGTCCATCCGGACCAAAGCGAGCAAGTGCCCGCGATGATTGATCGTTACAAAGCCGTATTGGCTACCAGTGGCGGCAAAGTTCATCGCATTGAAGATTGGGGTCGTCGTCAGATGGCTTACATGATCGACAAGTTGGCCAAAGCCCACTACGTTTGCATGAATATCGAGTGTGACCAGAAGACTCTGGAAGAGCTTGAGCATGCGTTCAAATTTAATGATGCTGTTTTGCGTCACTTGATCATCAAGATGAAGAAGGCTGAGTCTGAGCCATCGATCATGATGAAAGAAGTGCAGCGCGAAGAAGCCCGCAAGCAAGCCCAAACCGACGCACCTGTTGCAACGGCCTAAGCATATTTGAAGAGAGACTCGGAGGCGATAGAGCGTAAACCAGTGGCGGAACGGCGTTGAATCAATTCACCCTAACTGCTGCCTTGGTATCCAAAGACGCGATTCGATTTACCCCAGCCGGTTTACCCGTTATTTATTGCCAGCTTGACTATGTTGGCGAAGTGATGGAAGTAGAGCGGCCCAGGAAAATCCAAATGAGCGTTGAAGCCATTGCAATTGGCCCTGTTCACCAGGTGCTGTTACAAATGGATTTAGGAGCCCAGGCAGTATTTACCGGATTCATGGCCCCCAAAACGATACGCAATCAGCGCTTGGTCTTTCATATAAACCACATTCAATTACAAAGTTAAAAGAGGAAATCACCATGGCGTTTGGAAAGAAACCCGATTTCAAAAAGAAGCCCGCGCAAAACCCATTGTTTAAGCGTAAGCGCTATTGCCGTTTCACCGTTGGCGGAGTTGAGCAGATCGACTACAAAGACGTTGATACGTTAAAAGACTTTATTGGCGAGAATGCCAAGATCACGCCAGCGCGTTTGACAGGTACGAAAGCAAAATTTCAGCGTCAGCTGGATACCGCAATTAAGCGTGCGCGCTATTTGGCTTTACTGCCATTCTCCGATCAACACAAGAAATAATTAGGAGCCCTCAATGCAAATTATCCTTTTAGAAAAAGTTATCAATCTGGGCAACCTAGGCGACGTTGTTCGCGTTAAAGATGGTTACGCTCGCAACTTCTTAATCCCACAACGCAAAGCCCGTCGTGCTACCGAAGCAGCGATTGCCGACTTTGCTACTCGCCGCGCTGAGCTCGAAAAAGTGGCCGCTGAAAAATTAGCTGCCGCCCAAGCAATTGGTCAAAAGCTGACTGGCCTGGTATTGGAAATTGGCCAAAAGGCCGGTGTCGATGGCCGTTTGTTTGGCTCCGTTACCAACCATGACATTGCAGATGCCATGAAAGCCAAAGGCTTTGTGATTGAGAAAGCTGCTGTCCGTATGCCAACTGGCCCATTAAAAATGGTCGGTGATCATCCCGTTGCAGTGGCAGTGCACACCGATGTCGTAGTCGATATCAACATTCGTGTTGTTGGTGAGCAGGCCTAAGTTTTAATCGAGTCGCCTCATGGCTGATCAACGTCCCC
>JBEBBK010000125.1:0-4468 GCA_041158405.1 Pseudomonadota bacterium | reverse complement strand
CCATATTCAGGCGGTTCTCATTGATCAACATGGTTTGGTGCTTTAACCAGCCAGCCCAAGCTTCTTTCGAGACTTCCTGCCAGAGTTTTTTGCCCAGGTCACCCGGGAGTGGAGCAAAGTCCATTCCTTCGGCTTCTTTGTTGAGCTTGATACATTGAACCATCCGTGCCATTGCGTAAACCTTTCTAAATGCAATCAGTGAATACTAAAAAATCGAACTTGCATTATGTCAAGTTTTTGGTCAAGACCATCGATTTGCGATCCCAGTTATAAATTTGCTTACGCTCTTCAGGCAAATCGTCCACGCTGGACCGCATGAAGCCGCGTTTCAAAAACCAATGCTCGGTGCGCGTCGTCAGGACAAATAGTTTTGTAATACCCTCTTTCTTGGCTCTGGCTTCAACCCGCTTGAGCAAACGCTCTCCGTCGCCGGAGCCTTGCACGTCTGGATCAACCACTAAGCAGGCGAGCTCGCCAATGCCGTTGGGGAAGGGGAATAGAGCAGCGCAACCGAATAAGACCCGATCGTGCTCGATCACGGAGAAGCGATCAATGTCACGCTCAATTACGTCTTGGCCGCGGGCAGCGAGTATTCCTTCTTCTTCGAGGGGCATGGTTAATTGCAAAATACCGCCTACATCATCTTGATTTGCTTCGCGTAGATTTTCAATGCCGGAGGAGGCGAGCATCACGCCAACGCCATCGTGGGTAAAGAGTTCTTCAAGTAAAGCGCCATCCCGGTTGCAGGGCAAGAAGTGCACACGACTAACGCCGGCCTTAATTGCTCTACCTGACAAGGTGAGTAAAGTTTTCATACCTGCTGGAATTTCTGGGTGGCTGGTAACGTACTCTTGCATTTGCGCCAAGGACAGTTCAGTGATTAGGTCACCTGCTTCGTCGTGGAGACCAGAGTAAGGCGTTAAGAACACAATCTTGTCTGCTTTAAGGGCGGCCGCAGTTGACGCAGCAACGTCCTCAAAAGACAGATTGAAAGCCTGCCCCGTCGGCGAAAAGCCCAAAGGCGAGAGTAAGACGATCTTGTTGCTATCGAGCGAGAGCTTAATCGAGACTGAGTCGACTTTGCGCACGAGGCCGGTATGAATAAAGTCCACCCCATCGACTACGCCAAATGGCATGGCGGTAATGAAGTTGCCCGAGATCACTGAAATACGCGAACCGGCCATCGGGGTATTGGGCAAGCCGCGACTAAACGCAGCCTCAATATCCAGGCGCAGTTCACCAGCGGCTTCTTTGACGCACTCGAGTGCGGCGGCATCCGTAATGCGGTAGCCGTTCATATGGCCCTGGCCAAACTGGCTCTTGATCTGGCGCAGCGTCAGCTGCTCTTCGATCTGCGGACGAATGCCATGTACTAAGACAATCCGCATGCCCATAGCGTGGAGCATGGCAATGTCTTCAATAATGCGTTCTAAGCCAATTTCTTGAACCAGTTCGCCCGCAAAGGCGATGACAAAGGTCTTTTCTCGAAAGCTATGAATGTAGGGGGCGACGTCCCTGAGCCAGCCTACAAAAGGGAAGTTGCTCGGGGTTTCGCTCTCGGGGGGCGGTTTTGTAGGGGAGTTGGGTGTGCTGGCTGCCATAGTGAGAAAATTATAGGGTGATGCCGCCGATAAACCAACCAAAATCCGATGCTGTGCCTGCTTCCAACACAATTAATGGTGGTGCTAAGCGAATCGCCATCCGCTTTCCGGAAGAATTGCCGGTCTCGGGTCAGCGCGAAGTCATCATGGAGGCGCTGCGCTCCAACCAAGTAGTGATCGTGTGTGGCGAGACCGGTTCAGGTAAAACGACGCAATTGCCCAAGATTTGTTTGGAGCTGGGCCGCGGGACCATGAATGGCGGCCGCTTGATTGGCCATACTCAGCCACGCCGCATCGCCGCTACGGCAACCGCCAAGCGCATCGCCCATGAGCTGGGGACGCCGATGGGCGAGGACGTTGGTTACCAAATCCGCTTTGCGGACAAGACGACCGCAAGCGCCTCGATCAAACTCATGACCGATGGCATCTTGCTGGCACAGACCCAGCGCGATCCCTTACTGAAAGCCTATGACACCTTAATCATCGACGAGGCGCACGAGCGGAGCCTCAACATCGATTTTCTTTTGGGCTACCTGCGTCAACTCTTGCCCAAGCGCCCCGATCTCAAGATCATCATTACCTCAGCCACGATTGATGCGCAGCGTTTTTCGCAGCACTTTACGATCGGCTCTAAAGCGGTGCCGGTGATTGAGGTGAGTGGACGGCTGTTTCCGGTGGAGCAACGCTATGTGTCACTCGAGCTGGATGCAAAAAAAGAAGTGATGGATTTGCCGGATGCGGTTGCGCAGGCAGTAACGAATGTTTGGCGCGAAGGCGCCTCGGGCTCAGGTGATGTGTTGGTTTTCTTGCCGGGCGAGCGGGAGATTCGGGATTGCGCTGAAACCCTCAGAAAAGATTCTGTTTTGCAAAGCCGTTTTCATCCAGATGTACTAACGCTCTTTGCGCGTCAGTCGGTTGCAGAGCAAGAGCGCGTGTTTCAGCCGGGTAATGGCCGCCGCATTATCTTGACCACCAATGTGGCTGAAACCTCATTGACCGTCCCTAATATTCGCTATGTGATTGATAGCGGCCTAGCACGCGTGAAGCGCTATTCCTATCGCAATAAAGTGGAGCAGTTACAAATCGAGCCGATTTCGCAAGCGGCTGCCAATCAAAGGGCAGGGCGCTGCGGCCGAGTTTCGGATGGCATTTGCATTCGGCTTTATAGCCAAGCAGACTTTGAGGCGCGTCCACGATTTACCGATCCTGAAATTCTGCGCAGCTCACTGGCTGCGGTCCTATTGCGCATGAGTGCGCTGCGACTCTCGAAGATTCAGGACTTTCCATTTATTGATCGGCCACTAGGCCGTGCAGTGGCGGATGGTATTCAATTGTTAGACGAGCTTGGCGCGATTGAAACCGAAGGGGAAAACAACACCTTCACCTTAACCAATACGGGTAAGGCACTGGCTGATTTGCCGCTGGACCCGCGTATCGGGCGAATCTTGCTGGCGGCGCGCGAGCACAATGCCCTGCGCGAAGTAACGATCATTGCGGCGGCCTTGGCTACGCAAGACCCGCGCGAGCGCCCCATGGATCAAGCTGGAGCTGCTGATCAAGCCCACCTCCTCTTCAAAGACGAGAAGTCGGAGTTTCTGAGTTTTGTAAAACTCTGGGACTGGTATCACCATGCTTTAACGCATAAGCACAGTAATCGCCAGCTTGAAAACCAATGCCGCAGTCAGTTTTTGTCACCGCGGCGACTGCGAGAGTGGCGTGATGTCCATGGTCAGCTGCACACCATGCTGGGCGAAAAGGGCTGGAAAGAAAACGGCCTGCCTGCAACCTACGAGCAAATTCATTTGGCTTTGCTGACTGGCTTACTGGGTCACGTGGCAAAAAAAGAAGAGGAAGAGCGTGGTCCGCATGCTGGTTCTTATTTGGGTGCACGCGGTATTCGTCCCCACATCTGGCCCGGCTCTACCTTGGGAAAAAAAGCCGGAGCATGGATTTTGGCAGGCGAGTTGCAAGAGACTAGTCGCTTATATGCACGTACGATTGCGAAGATCGAGCCGCAATGGGTTGAGAAGGTGGCAGCACATCGCTTGGTCAAATCCTTGAGTGATCCATTTTGGGATAACCGCCAAGGCGAGGTCATGGCCTTTGAGCGGGGAACGCTCTATGGCCTGCCGATTTACCATGGCCGTAAGGTACGCTTTGCGCCGCATGATGCGGTGGAGACTCGCCAGCTCTTTATTCAGCAGGCCTTGGTTGGTGCCGAACTCTTTGGCCGCACGGAAACCCTCGCCCAAGAAAAAGAATTAGAGGCAATTAGTAAAAAAACCTACCCCAGTTGCTTTGGGTTCTTTTGGCACAACCGAAAGTTAATACGCGAGATTGAGGCCTTAGAGCACCGCTCCCGCCGCCCGGATGTATTGGTAGATGAGCAGTTGCTATTTGCTTTTTATGAAAGTCGCTTGCCGAGTGATGTGCTCAGTCGATCTGGTATGCAGGTATGGCTGCAAAAGACTGCGGATGCAGAAGCAAGCCTGCGTTTAGACAAAGCCGATTTAATGCGCCATGAGGCGGCTGGCATTACGGTTGACCGCTATCCCAAGATCTTAAGTATGGGTGGCAGCAACCTGAGTCTCACGTACCATTTTGAGCCGGGTAGTATCAAAGACGGTGTGACCTTAGTAATCCCATTGACGATACTGAATCAAATTGATGGCCGCCGCTGCGAGTGGTTGGTCCCCGGCATGTGTGAGGAAAAAACCCTCTTATTGCTTAAATCCTTGCCGCAAAAATTACGGCGTCACTGCGTGCCCTTGCCCGATTACGCCAAGGGCTTTATGCAGCGCGTAACCGATGCGAAGCAATTTGGTGTGGGCGATTACATGGACGCCTTAATTACGGATTTGCGCAAA
>JBEBBK010000124.1:0-4479 GCA_041158405.1 Pseudomonadota bacterium | reverse complement strand
TGTAATTAGCAGACTCCTCAATCACTCGGCGTGAACGCTTGGCTACGCGCTCAGCTTCATCACCAGCACGCTCTAGGTTGGTAATTGCCTTCGAAATAGCCATCACTAAGCGCAAATCACGGGCAATGGGCTGACGACGGGCAATCAATTCGGCGCATGCGGAGTCAATTTCAATCTCGATCGTGTTAACCGCTTTCTCACGCTCAATCACTTCATCGCATAAATCAATATTGAGCTCAGTGAAACCGCGCATGGCAGTCTCGATTTGCTGCTCAACCAAACCACCCATTCGTAAAAGTTGGGCGCATAAGGAATTGAGGTCTTCATCGAACTGGGATGATAGGTGCTTATCTGGCATGTCTTCTCCTAATTAGCCGAAACGGCCAGTAATGTAATCTTCTGTTTCTTTACGCTTGGGCTTAATGAATAACTCATCGGTCTTACCATACTCCATTAATTCACCCAAATACATATAGGCCGTAAAATCGGAGCATCGGGCAGCCTGTTGCATATTGTGCGTCACAATCGCAATGGTGTACTCTTTTTTTAGTTCATTAATTAATTCTTCGATCTTTGCCGTTGAAATCGGATCAAGCGCTGAAGTGGGTTCATCCAGCAGCACGACTGAGGGCTTAACGGCCACACTGCGTGCAATACATAAACGCTGCTGCTGACCGCCAGATAAGGACAAGCCACTTTGGTTCAGCTTGTCTTTGGCCTCATTCCACAGCGCTGCCTTACTGAGGGCCCACTCCACTCGCTCATCCATTTCTGCTTTAGACAGGCGCTCATACAGGCGCACACCAAAGGCAATGTTTTCATAAATCGACATTGGAAACGGCGTTGGTTTTTGAAAAACCATGCCAATGCGGGAGCGCAGTAAATTCACGTCACTATCGGTAGCCAGGATATTCTCACCATAAAAGCTAATCTGGCCTTCAGCGCGCTGACCTGGATACAAATCATACATCCGGTTCAGGGTACGCAAGAGCGTTGATTTGCCGCAGCCCGATGGACCAATGAAGGCAGTAACTTTCCGCTCAATAATATCGAGATTAATGTCTTTTAGGCCCTGGAAGCTGCCATAAAAGAAGTTTAAATTGCGGACCTCAATGGCATTCGTCGATGCAACTGCACCTTCGCGATCGGCCACTGCCGCATCCGCCTCAGCCGAACCCGCATGCATTACTGTTCTCATCATTGTCATACTTTTACCTTTTCGCGAAACACAACCCGTGCCAGAATATTTAAAAACAAGACTGCAAATGTAATTAACAGCGCGCCACCCCAAGCTAAATCGACCCAGTTGTCATATGGACTCATGGCGAACTGGAAGATCACCACGGGCAGATTCGCCATCGGCGAACTCATGTCGGTCGAGAAGAATTGATTATTGAGCGCTGTAAACAGTAAAGGCGCTGTCTCACCACTGACACGAGCCAGTGCCAATAAAATTCCGGTAATCACACCACTCTTAGCTGCTGTTAAGGTAATGCTCAGAGCCACTTTCCACTTCGGCGCGCCTAAGGCATAGGCTGCCTCTCGAAGGGTTAAGGGTACCAAACGCAACATGTTTTCAGTGGTACGCACCACAACTGGAATGGCGATCAAGGCCAGGGCTACAGTACCTGCCCAGCCCGAGAAGCTCTTGACTTGATACACAATGATTGCATATACAAACAAGCCAATCACAATCGAGGGTGCCGATAACATAATGTCGGTCACGAAACGCGTAACCTCGGCAAACTTGCTCTTCCCGCCATACTCGGAAAGATAGATTCCAGCCAAAATGCCGATGGGCGTACTAATAAATGTACAGGCAGCCACAATCATCAAGCTACCTACAATAGGATTTGCTAATCCGCCGCCCTCAGTGCCAGGTGCAGGAGTGCTCTCTAAGAACAGTGATGGACTGATTGCGGCAAAACCCTTGTATAGCAACACCGACAAAATCCAGAACAGAAAGATCATGCCGATGCTCATAGCAATCATCGACAAGGTAAGACCAATGGCATTTGCACGCTTACGCTGATTGAATAGCCCCCGATCCATTCCTTTTGAAATGGCGGAGCCGGACTTAAATTGAGCCTTACTCATTATGTTTTAGCCCCTTGATTGGCTTCCATGCGCATCAGCATGAACTTTGCGAGTGAAAGGACAACGAATGTAATTACAAATAAAGCCAGTCCAAGCAGGAATAAGGAAGAGTAGTGAACGCCAATTTCTGCCTCTCCAAACTCATTGGCCAAGGTCGAGGCAATCGAATTTCCTGGGGCAAATAAAGATGCCTTAAGTTTGTGGGCGTTACCAATCACGAAGGTAACCGCCATGGTCTCACCTAAAGCACGACCTAAGCCGAGCATGATGCCGCCAATAACACCGGTTTTGGTGTATGGCAAGACCACATTACGGACCACTTCCCACGTAGTGCAACCGATACCGTAGGCGGACTCTTTTAATACAGGCGGGACGATCTCAAATACATCGCGCATCACCGAGGCAATAAATGGCAGGATCATCATCGCCAAAATAAGGCCAGCGCAGAGAATACCGATGCCATTGAATGCACCAGCAAATAAAAGACCAATACCTGGAATATGACCAAACGTAGCCGCAAGTGCTGGCTGAATGTAATCCGCAAATAAAGGGGCAAAAATAAATAAGCCGAACATGCCATAAATGATGGATGGCACGGCCGCAAGTATTTCAACGGCGGTACCTAGTGCACGGCGTAGACCCTTTGGGCAAATTTCAGTCAAAAATACCGCAATACCAAAACTGAGTGGTACTGCAATGAGAAGAGCAATAACCGAGGTGATCACGGTTCCATAGATGGCAATCGCGCCACCAAACTCACCGTTGATAATATCCCATTCAACGGTGGTAAAAAATCCGAATCCAAACTTCTCAAAGGCAGGGTACGCGTTTACAACCAGGGAGGCAATAATGCCCAAGAGCGCTAAGAGTACAGTAAGGGCAAAAAATTGTGTGGTTAGATAAAACAACTTATCCAAGAAACGTTGTTGCTTTGCGATTTTTATTGCCTGCGGACGAACTAGGCTCAATGAAGCTGAATTTTCCATAAACGCAATGCCTTTAAAAGGGGCTCACTACATTAAATTGTGTTTCGATTTGAAAACACAGAACTCAAACTACAGACAAAAAAGCTCCGCATTAAAGCGGAGCTTTTGTCATTCTTTTTATTCAAATTACTTGGTGTTAATTTGTGACCAGACATTCTTACGAATGAAATCCGTTGTAGAAGCAGGCATTGCGACATAGTCTAAGTCAGCGGCCATCTTGGCGCCTTCTTTGAACGCAAAATCAAAGTACTTGAGTACTTCAGCAGCGCTAGCTTTGTTGGTTGGTTGCTTGTACATCAAAATGAAGGATGCACCTGTGATTGGCCATGATTTTGCACCTGGGGCATCAGTAATGAATGTACCCATGCCTGGAATCTTAGCCCAATCGGTACCAGCTGCAGCAGCTGCGAAGGTAGTGTCGTCTGGAAGTACAAACTGACCGTCTTTGTTCTTAAGTTGAACAGTAGTCATGTTATTTTTCTTCGCATAGGCATACTCAACATAGCCGATGGAGTTCTTTACGCGGCTAACGTTTGCAGCAACACCTTCATTGCCTTTACCGCCAACCGATGAAGCTGCAGGCCACTTAACTGCTGCGCCAGCACCAACCGCACTCTTCCACTCGCTGCTTACTTTTGCTAAGTAGTCAGTGAAAATTGCTGTAGTACCGGAACCGTCAGCACGGTGAACTACTGTGATGTCACCAGAAGGAATCTTTACGCCAGGATTAAGCAATGCAATACGCTTATCATTCCAGTTTAAAATCGTGCCCTGGAAAATATCAGCCAAAGTTACACCATCCAATTTCAACTGGCCTGGCTTCATACCATCCACGTTAATAATTGCAACTACACCGCCAATAATGGCTGGAAACTGAACCATACCGTCTTTTTCGAGGTCTTCGAACTTAACTGGGTTATCCGTTGCGCCGAAGTCTACTGTCTTGGCTTTAATTTGCTTGATACCGCCAGATGAGCCGATTGACTGGTAATTCATGCCATTGCCAGTACGGGCTTTGTAGGCTTCTGCCCATTTGCCGTAAATTGGGTATGGGAATGTCGCGCCAGCGCCGGTGATATCGGCAGACATTGCTACGGGAGCGAAACTTGCTGCAGAAATCGAAAGGGCAGCTACAGTTAGCGCCTTTTTCAGAGTCAATTTCATTTATTGTCCTTTAATAGAGTCACCGCAGAGTGCGATATCTGAACAATAAAGAGGCAATGTGACGGCTTTGTGACACCGCGTTTTATATTAAAAAATCCATACAAAACAATGGTTTAGATTAAATACTTCTTATGTGGGTATGGCCGCCACAATGGTTTTAGCGCAGGCTGTCGCTTGCTGCTGGTCTTTCGCCTCCACCATCACACGCAGAACCGGCTCGGTACCTGGTACC
>JBEBBK010000123.1:0-4505 GCA_041158405.1 Pseudomonadota bacterium | reverse complement strand
AGGCGTCGCACTGCGGCAGCAGCTCGGCGCTAAGGTGCGCTCACCGTTGATCTCGACTACGCATGCACGGCAATTGCCATCGGCGCGGTAACCGTCTTTAAAACACAAATGGGGAATATCCACCCCGTGGCGTTTAGCCGCCTTGAGGATGGTCTCGCCCTCGTAAGAAACAATCGTCTTACCGTCTAGCTTGAACTCAACCGTTTGCAACTGGAGTTCGTTTGGATTTACAGGGGCGTTCATTTAAGCAACCTCTTCTGGGAAGTACTTCGCAATGCAGCGAATCGGATTTGGTGCTGCTTGACCAAGACCACAAATCGAGGCATCGATCATCACAGTAGCTAAATCTTCTAGCGTTGATTTATCCCATGACTTGGCTTGCATTAGCTCAGCCGCCTTGCTGGTACCCACGCGGCATGGCGTGCATTGGCCACAGCTCTCATGCTCAAAAAAGTGCATGACGTTCAGGGCTGCATCGCGCGCTTTGTCTTTATCACTAAAGACCATCACCGCAGCAGAGCCGATGAAACAACCGTAGGGCTGCAAGGTATCAAAGTCCAGTGGAATAGCATTCAGGGTGGCAGGCAAAATACCGCCCGATGCGCCGCCAGGCAAGTAGCCATAGAAGCGATGACCGTCTTGCATGCCGCCGCAATACTCATCAATCAGTTCCTGAATAGTAATGCCAGCTGGAGCCAATTTGACGCCGGGTAACTTTACGCGGCCGCTGACGCTAAAGCTGCGTAGGCCTTTGCGATCATGACGACCATAGCTACTGAACCACTGTGGACCGCGCTGCACAATGTCGCGTACCCAATAGAGGGTCTCAAAGTTATGTTCTAAAGTTGGGCGACCAAACAAACCCACTTGCGCAATGTACGGTGGACGCATGCGGGGTTCGCCGCGCTTGCCTTCAATGCTCTCAATCATCGCCGACTCTTCACCGCAAATGTACGCGCCTGCACCGCGGCGCAGTTCAATCAAGGGCAACTTAAATGGGGGATTGGCTTGCAGCTTGGCGATCTCACGCTCGAGGAGCTCACGACAGCCGTGGTACTCATCGCGCAAATAGATGTAACAGGCATCAATGCCAACAACGTTTGCAGCAATCAGCAAGCCCTCCAAGAAACGATGGGGATCGCGCTCTAAATAGGTACGGTCTTTAAATGTGCCGGGCTCACCTTCGTCGATGTTGACGGCCATGAGTTTGGGTGCGGGTTGATCTTTGACAATCCGCCACTTCCGTCCCGCCGGAAATCCTGCGCCACCTAAACCGCGCAGACCAGAGTCTTCCATGGCTTTGATAATCTGCTCGCCATCACGCTTGCCGCTTGCAAGCTCTGCTGCCAAGGCGTAACCGCCTTTAGCGCGATAGGTCTCATAGCCAACGTAATCGGGCGATACCGCTTGATCATGGCCTTGGGGCGATACGCCTTTTTCTGCCAAGTCGGCCGGCTCGAAATTACCGTTATCGCTCGCAAGTGGATGGGATAACTGTTTGTTGGCCACCGCTGCCGCAACCGTCTCTGCGGTAGCAAATAAAACCGGGTATTGGTGCACCACCGCTACTGGCGCTTGCTCACAGCGGCCGACGCACGGCGCTGCAATCACCTTCACTTTTGGATTACCTAAGATCGCAGGCAAACGGCTTAAGAGTATTTTTGCACCAGCGAGTTCGCATGACAGGCCATCGCACACACGTACCGTGATGTCAGCAACTGGATCATCGCCGCGTACCACTTCAAAATGATGATAAAAAGTGGCAACTTCATATACCTCTGCCATCGGTAAATTCATTTCTTTTGCGAGGGCTACCAAATGGCGATCATGCAATGCACGATAGGCGTCATTTATTTTGTGTAAGTGTTCGATCAAGAGATCACGGCGGTGTGGCGCCTCACCAATCAGCTGGCGCACTTCTGCAATCGATGCGTCGTCGGCTTGACGGCCCTTTAACTTGCTTTTGCGCCGAATGGTTTCCCGTAAATCATTGACCGTCGCAAGTGCAACAGCTTCGACCGCTTCGGATGGCTTGGGGTGATTCATAGTCTATTGATCTCTACTCTCGGTTAGAAATAGCCCTGCGCGCGCAAAACCATTTCGTTTGCATGATTTTGGTGGATTTATAAGAGCAAGTCCTTGACGCCGCTCAAGAGCCTTTTGTGGGGGTAATACTACGGGTTTACCCTAGATTGAGGGTAACCGGCAAGCGCCTAGATCAGGCTGGGCTTTGGCGTCAAATCCGATGGGCGACTGTAGTCCATATTGCGCTCACGTAAACGCGCCCGAAAGCAGTCCTCGTAGCCAGCACTGCCGATGCTCCAGCCGATTGAGGTGCAATCGTCGCGGGCCGCAGATTCAACCGTGCCGCAGCCACTAAAACCGAGGGCAATCAAGGCAACTAGAGAGATGTGCGAAAGGATGGATGGATTCATGAGGGCAAGTCTATCACCCCGGGAGGTGCTTTGGCTTACTTTGCGCCCAAGGCAATTTCGAGGGGAATGCCTTCCCTGTCGGCAGTCATTGCTTTGGGCGAACCCAAGCGAATGCGCTCCCCTAGGGCTGGATTGGACTTCAGCATCGCAGCTTGCGCTACGCGCGCCCGCGCATCGCCTAAAGCCTGCAACTGCGCATCATTCACCGCAAAATGGGTGATCAGCTCTTGGCGCAATTGCTGGTAACGCTCCACCGTATCTGGCAAGGTCAGGATCCGCTGGGTTAACTTAATGCGACCGATCTCGGCTCCATAGGCTGATTTAATGCCAGATTGGATGCGCTTATCGGAGAGGCTCGGCATCGGTAGCGGCGCACTCGCCTCTAACGCAAAGCCGGATGCAGCCAAAATAGCTCGATCTGCCCTCGCCCGCGCTAGCTCTTGGCGATCTAGTTCAGGATCGTACGTTCCAATCAGCTCAATCGTGGCATGCGGTCGCTTGACGAGTAAGTCACTGAATTGCGTAAACCGCCCTTCATCCGCAGGCAAAAATGCGGCCTCACCGGGTATGGCATAAATCGCTGGATTCCCCTGCATACCAAGCAACGATGCAAGCGCCCGAAATGGCGCCGTTACTACATTCGTTAAAACCGTACGAACTGCTTGCCAAACTAATCCAGCTGCGCTGAACTCCGGTGAATTGACATTGCCGGCAATCTCGACCTTCACATCAATCACATCATCCGAGTCTTCTAGCAAGGCAACTGCTAAACCCAAGGGCAGGCGCTTGCCAGTGAACTCAGGGACTTCCTCGCCGAGCTCAATCTTTTTAATCACAAAGCGATTTTGACCTTTGAGCTGCCCTTCAACCGATTTGTAATTAAGTGTTAGGTCAAGTCGGCCACCCAAGATATGACGACCAGCAAAGGCCATGAAGTAGGGATTGGAATCGCTTAAAGGGAGGTTCCGAAATTGCAACTGCATATCGTGATTCAGACGCGGATCATCAAAGGCCATTTGCCCGGTCGCGCGCATGATGCCCGTCCCTGCCACAACCCCATCCAGGGCTACCGACGCAAAGTGACCTGGCTCATTGCTAATGCCCAAGAGTGATCCCTTAAGCTTCCGAATCGCTACTTGCACCTTGGGCTTAATTGCCAGGTCAGTGAATAACACATTGGCATCACGTAGTTGCACCGAGCGCAGATCAAGCGTAAAAAGGCTAGGCTCTTTTACCGCTGCACTGGGGCTTGGATTGTTTTCAAGAGGCGCCTTGGCTTCCTCTGCATCTGTAGCAGGGCTTTCAGTTACGGGTACCTCGCTATCACCGCCCTTCATAAACAAGCGCCGAAAATTGGAAAAGCCCTTCTCATTTATTTCGTATTGAATCTCAGGTTGCAGTAATGCCAGCTCATGGACGGATAAATGACTACGCCCGTCATTGAATTTTTTAAACTGCAACTGCTCTACTTTGGCTTCTTTCCACGCCAGCAGCGGTGTTGTCACATTTGATTCACGCACAAATAAGTTTGGCACCAGCAAATCACCCTTGACGGACCATGCTGCCGGGTCTAAGGCAAATTGCAGCGTTCCGTTTAGAGTGCCGCTTTGCATCACCAGCGGCTTGTTGCTGGGCAAAAAAGGCATCAATGGAGTCAGTAGCAATTGCTCCAACTGAATATCGCCGGAAAGTGCATTGCTTGCAGCACCCAAGAGCCACCGCGATGTGATTTTTCCGGCATCGAGTGTGGCGGCTAAATCAATTGCCAACAGATCGCCCTCGCCCGCACGAACACCGCCCGCCAATTGTGCGCGCCCCACCTGAATGCGCTGCACCGAATTGGGTAAACGAATATCGAGCTTACCCAAATCAATTTGATAATCGCCCTCGAGGGTGCCCTGCTTTCCCTCCTTACTGAAGTTCGCAAGGTCACGCAATTCCAAGCCAATCGGACCAAAATCATGGCGGTAGCGATTGGGCTGATCGTTTAGCGACAAGGTTAAGCCCGAGATACCAAAACGCTCTAGCTCGATTTGCTTAGGGGGCGATGCTGGATCTTTTGGGGGTAGT
>JBEBBK010000122.1:0-4530 GCA_041158405.1 Pseudomonadota bacterium | reverse complement strand
ATGTGGGTGTTTACCAAGTAGTTGTCGAATACACCGAAGAAGCAGTTGGTCGAATGGCTTTTGACTTTGCCCTCGCCTTAATTCAGGCAGCTCGCGATGAGGCACCGTTTGATCTCACAACCGCATTACGTGAATTGGCCTCCTTATATGAAGAGGTTCGCTTGGGACCAAGCACTGGCTCGATTGTCGATGCCGCCATCGCGCACCACATTCCGTATCGGCGCATGACGGAGGGCAGCATGGTTCAGTTTGGTTGGGGTAGTAAGCAAAAGCGCATTCAGGCCGCCGAGACCAGTGATACCAGCGCGATTGCTGAATCGATTGCGCAAGATAAGGAACTCACCAAAAATCTGCTGCATGCTGCTGGAGTGTCGGTTCCCCACGGCGAAGTGGTTACCAGCGCCGATGAGGCTTGGCGCGCAGCCCAAGCGATTGGGGGACCAATCGTATTAAAGCCAAAAGACGGCAATCAAGGTAAAGGTGTGGTTGCCAACATTCAGAGCGAACAACAAGTGCGTGCTGGTTTTGAAGCAACCCAAGCCTACGGTAGCCAAACCATCGTTGAACGCTACTTACCAGGCCAAGATTACCGTTTATTGGTTGTAGGTAATCAACTAGTTGCGGCTGCGAGGCGTGAGCCAGCTCAAGTGATTGGTGATGGAGTGCACACCATAGAGCAGTTGGTTGCACTCGAAAATAAAAATCCCTTGCGTGGGGATGGTCACGCTACCGCCCTAACCAAGATTCGTTTGGATGCGATTGCGATTGCGACATTGGCTGCAGTCAATTTAGATGTCGCCTACATACCTAAAAAGGGTGAGCGCATTCTGTTGCGCAATAACGCTAATTTAAGTACGGGCGGCACCGCAACCGATGTAACCGATGATGTCCACCCCGATGTGGCAGCCAGTGCAGTCGCGGCGGCACAGATGATTGGACTGGATATTGCCGGCGTGGATATTCTGTGTGAAGCAATTTATAAACCTCTAGAGCCGCAAGGCGGAGGCATTGTCGAAGTCAATGCGGCGCCAGGCTTACGGATGCATTTACAACCGTCTTACGGCAAAGGCCGCCCCGTTGGCGAGCACATCATCAACATGATGTTCCCAGGCGGTGACAATGGCCGTATCCCCACGGTGGCAGTAACGGGTACCAATGGAAAAACCACGACGGTTCGATTAATTGCACACCTGATTCACGAAACCGGTCTTCGCATTGGCATGACCACTACCGACGGCGTTTATATCGAAGGTCGGCGAATTGATACCGGCGACTGCAGCGGCCCCAAGAGTGCACGCAATGTCTTAATGCACCCCGATGTGGACGCAGCCGTACTGGAAACTGCCCGCGGCGGTATTTTGCGCGAAGGTCTGGGATTTGATCGCTGTGACGTAGCCGTGGTTACCAATATTGGCGAAGGCGATCACTTGGGTATGAATTTTATTCACAGTGTTGATGACCTAGCGACTGTGAAGCGTGTGATTGTACAAAATGTTTCATCTACCGGGGCTGCCGTTCTCAATGCAATGGATCCATATGTAGTGAAAATGCGGGAGAGCTGCCCAGGTGACATTACGTTCTTCTCTTATGATCCAACCCACCCCGTAATCGTGGCACACCGCGCTCAAGATAAGCGGGTTGTATTTTTTGATGGGGCAGACATTGTTACCGCCAAAGGGACAGAAGAAATCCAACGCATTCCAGTCAAACGCATTCCGATGACGAGTGATGGCCTCCTCCCCTTTCAAATTGAGAACGCTATGGCCGCAGTAGGCGCCGCATGGTCTCTTGGACTGCCGTGGAGTGCTGTGAATACCGGACTAGCTACGTTTGACTCGAGTGCTGATTCCGCGCCAGGCCGATTTAATCTTTTCGAGCACCGCGGCGCAACCGTGGTGGCTGACTATGGGCACAACCCAGATGCCATGCGCGCCTTAGTCGACGGCATTCATGCCATGAAACCAAAGCGCAGCCATGTGGTGATCAGTGGTGCCGGCGATCGCCGCGATGATGACATCCGCGCCCTGACCAAAGTCCTAGGCAATGCCTTTGACCACGTTATCTTGTATCAAGACCAATGCCAACGCGGTCGCGAAGATGGTGAAGTATTAAAGCTATTACAAGAAGGTTTGGTTGGCACTACCAAAGCAAAAGACGTTCAAGAGATTCGGGGGGAGTTCTTGGCGATTGACACGGCACTGGCGCAACTCGAGCCCGGAGATGTGTGCCTGATTCTGATTGACCAAGTTGAGGAGGCTCTAGCCTACCTCGCCAGCAAGATCAAACCGTAGACTGTCTTAATTTGCGGCGTGGTACTGGCGCAGTAAATTCACTTCCTCTTTCGAGCCCAGAATCACTGAGACGCGCTCGTGCAAGGCCTGCGGCTGTAAATCTAAAATGGTGTCAACGCCATTAATCACAGCGCCGCCAGCTTGCTCGACTAAAAAACCCATTGGATTGGCTTCGTACATCAAGCGCAGTTTTCCTGGTTTCTTCGGATCACGCTGATCCCAGGGGTACATAAACACCCCGCCGCGTGACAGTACGCGATGCACATCGGCGACCATCGATGCAATCCAGCGCATATTAAAGTCTTCCTGCCTGACGCCACTGCTGCCCGCCAAACACTCATCCACATAGCGTTTCACTGGCGCAGCCCAATGGCGCATATTAGACATATTGATTGCAAATTCACGGGTTGATTCTGAAATCTGTACGCCCTGCTGAATCAGTAAAAATTCACCCGAGACGCTATCCAGCGTGAATACATCAACACCCTCGCCCAAACTAATCGCTAAAGTTGTTTGCGGTCCATAGACCACATAACCCGCAGCCACTTGTGTTCGCCCTGCCTGTAAAAAATCAGCGGTTGTCAGGGGTGCATTGGGATTTGGCTTTTTGAGAATCGAAAAAATAGTACCAATCGATACATTGACGTCAATATTGGAGGAGCCGTCGAGGGGATCAAAGAGCAATAGATAGTCGCCTACCCCCTTACCCACTGGCAACGGGTCCTCAATTTCTTCCGAAGCAATGCCAGCCAACGATTGGCACGACTGCACGCCTGCAATCAACAAGTCATTGGCGATCACATCTAATTTTTGTTGTACTTCACCCTGGACATTGCCTGTTCCAGCAGAGCCCAAAATACCAATCAGCGCACCTTGTGCCACTTCATCACTTAATGTCGCGCAGGTATTGGTGAGCAACACCAAAAGATCCTGCAATCCTGGCGGCACCGATGCACCCGCCAATTGCAATTGGCTAAGGTAGTGTTGAAAGGAGGTCTTGAGTGGGATTGGGGTAGTCAATACATTCTCCAAATGGGGTCTTGCAATCAGAATGGCTTTATTTTGCCTGTTTCAAATGAGGTACCGGATTTTTATACAGCATGGCTCGGCATCAGCGATTACCTAAGGCTTTCACAATCACTTCATTCACATCGGCTGATAACTTCTTCGAGGCAGCAACTACTTGCAAAGCCGCTTGCATTTGCCCCCGGTAAGGCTCTGCAAAAACAGTCCACCGGTCTAGCGCCCTCGCCAGGCGCGCTGCAATTTGGGGATTAATAGCATCAAGCTTAAGTACGCTTTGAGCCCAAAACTGGTAACCGCGACCATCCCGCATATGAAACCCAGCCGGATTGCCTATGCAGTAAGAATGAATTACGCTGCGAACCCGATTGGGGTTCGTGAATGAAAATGCCGGATGCGTCAGTAAAACACTGACGCGCTCAAGGCTACTCGCAGGATTGTTATTCGTGGGTGGGCAGGTCGCCTGCAGACCGAACCATTTATCCACTACCAATGGGTCATCTGCAAAGCGCTCATAAAAATCAGACAAACAGGCAATGCCTTCCGGCGCATTGTTCTGCACTAAATGGGCCAGTGCCGCGTAGCGATCGGTCATGTTGTTCGCTAAGGTGTACTGCTGCTGGGCTAGCTTTGCCCACTCTTCCGGATTGGCAATCAAGAGCATTCCCAAAGCGAGGTTCTTCAAGCTGCGCTTACCTGCACTAACTGCATCTGGCTCAAACGCACCTGGCGTTTGCATAGTCGCATAGAGGCGCTGCCATTCCGGCTGTAAATGCTGCGCCAAGGTCTGCCGAAATGACTTGCGGTTCGCATGGATCGTTTGTGGCTCGACGCTAGCGCACTGCTCGTATAAATAGGTCTCAGCTGGCAATGTCAGGGCCAGATCTTTAAATGCCGGATCTAAGTTGGGGTCTTGCAAAATCAAACGGTAGCTTTGGAGCAGGGCCTCATCTGGAGTACGTTCAGCCAATATCAATTGCATTGCTAACTTCTGCCCCGCCTCCCAGCGATTGAAGGCATCGTCGTCTTTCGTAAAGAGGGTTAATAAGTCGGCTTCGCTTTGGTCATACTCAATCACAATCGGTGCAGAGAAGCCGCGATTGATCGACAGCACCGGCTCACTGGGTACATGATCAAAGACCCAAGTCTGCGTGGCATCGATTAATTCCAATAAGCGTTCAGCACGCAGTGACTGATCCACCGCTGCACCATTCGC
>JBEBBK010000121.1:0-4532 GCA_041158405.1 Pseudomonadota bacterium | reverse complement strand
AATTTCATCGCCAAATAAATCCAATCGATAGGGTAATGCCGATCCCATCGGGAATAAATCAATCAGGCCGCCGCGCACACTGTATTCACCTGGCCGCATCACGGCGCTAACTGGATCGTAGCCCGCTTGCTGCAGTTGCAGTCGTAGGGCGCTTTCGTTTAGGCGATCGCCTTGCCGAAAGAAAAAGGTATGACCCGATAAGAATTCCGGTGGACCTAGCCGTTGCAGTGCAGTAGTGACCGGCACCAAGACAATGTCACAGGTGCCCGCCAGCATTTCATATAGGGTGGCGAGGCGCTCGGAGACTAAATCCTGATGCGGCGAAAAATGGTCGTAGGGAAGAATCTCCCAATCGGGCAAAAGCCGTGTTTTTAATTGTGGGGCAAAGGCAGGGATCTCTTCTAAGAGGCGCTGCGCTTCTTGCGCTTGAGCACAAAACACCACCATGACGGAAAAATCAGCCCGGTGACGTAAGGCAGATTGAGCGATCAGTGCGGCATCAGCAGAGCCAACCAGGCCGGAAAAGGTAAAGCGGTGCCCAGCCCGCGGAGCAGGTATGGGGGGCGCTTGATTTGTTCCATCCAACATCTGACCTCATTATAGAATCAGACATGCGCGATATTCTTTCTTCATGCCATGCAATTTTGCCGACTGGTGGTACCGGTTCTCGTTTGGGTGGAGAGACTCCGAAGCAACTTCGCGTCCTTGCAGGCAAGCCCATGCTGGCATTTGCACTCGAGGCACTCATTGCAACGCCAGAGATTGAGTCGATTTGGGTTGGGGTCAGCCCCAGCATGCACGCAGCCGGTAATTTTGCTGCGTTTCAAGAAAGCAGCAGCGCTCTTCTAAATACCAAGCCCAACTACTTTTTGCCGACCGGCGGTCCGAGCCGTCAAGAAACTGTCTTAAATACCCTCAAGGCGATGCTCGATGCTGACATTCCCGGCGAGGATTGGATATTAGTGCACGATGCGGCGAGGCCAGGCATCACCTCAGAGTCGATTCAGGATCTGATTCATGGCGTATTGAATGCTGATACTGGAAACCCATTCCACGGGGGTATTTTGGCGATGCCCGCGGCAGATACCCTGAAACTCGCTGCAGCGAGCGGTCAGTCGATTGAAAGCACAATTTCGCGGGAAGCGGTTTGGCAGGCGCAAACACCTCAAATGTTTCGACTGGCAGACTTATACGCCGCACTGGAAAGCGCAGTATCGGATCGAGCAGCCGTCACAGACGAGGCTAGCGCAATCGAACGTTTAGGCGGAAAACCGTTATTAATCAAGGGTTCAACACGCAACTTTAAGGTGACGCACCAAGCAGACTGGGATCTGATGGAGCTTGTATTGCGTCAACCGGATTCCTCACAATAGATGAAAGCAGGGGACGAAATGGCTTCAGGACACAACACAGAACAAAACGCGCCGCCATTTCGCATTGGCCAAGGCTACGATGTACATGCACTGGTAGAGGGTCGACCGCTGATTTTGGGTGGTGTCACGATCCCCTACGACAAGGGATTGCTTGGTCATTCCGATGCAGATGCGCTGCTGCATGCATTGACCGACGCTTTACTGGGCGCTGCAGGCCTGAATGACATTGGACAGCTTTTTCCAGATAACGACCCCCAATTCAAAAACATGGATAGCCGCATTTTGCTGCGGCGGGCTCTAGAATGCGTCTCCAAGGCCGGCTACCTCGTTGGCAACATCGATGCCACGATCATTTGTCAGCAGCCTAAACTGGCGGGCTTTTTGCCAGAAATGCGGGCTCACATCGCGGCTGACCTGGGCGTCGCAGTCAATCAAATCAATTTAAAAGCAAAAACCAATGAGTTATTAGGGCATCTCGGGCGGGGCGAGGGCATTGCAGTCCATGCCGTTGCATTGGTTTATCGGAGCTAAGTCAGACTCATCTGATCTTCAAATGCGGCTTTAAACCAGCCTAAACCCTTGATCATTGTAGAATTCATCTTTTAGAGTGAAGTTTAAGCAGGGTTTTGTCTACGGTATTCGCGAGGATGGCGAAATTGGTAGACGCACCAGGTTTAGGTCCTGACGCCAGAAATGGTGTGGGGGTTCGAGTCCCCCTCCTCGCACCACAAGGCATACCTTGGCTTGGGCTTCACATAACCTGATCTTTACAGAAGAGACGAGAATGGCTTTGCAGATAGAAAATTTAGGTCAATTAGACCGCAAGATGACCTTGGAAATCCCCCGCGCTGACCTAGCAAAAGCACGCGCTGCTCGTTTGGCTAAGGTCGGCAAGACCATGAAAATAGCCGGCTTTCGTCCAGGTAAGGTGCCACAAAAAATGGTTGAGCAGCAATACGGCATGCAAGTGGATTTCGAGGTGCAGTTTGACAAGGCATCCGAACTCTTCTTTGAGCTCAGCAAAAAAGAAGGCATTTTATTAGCGGGCCAGCCTCGCCTTGAGCCCAAGAGTGAAATTGGTGCTGACCCGATTGTGTTTGAGGCCTTCTTTGAAGTGTTGCCCGAAGTCAAAATCGGTGATCTCAGTAAAGCAGCGGTCAGTCGTCACACCACCACGATTGGCGATGCCGAAATTGATCGCGCACTCGATGTCCTGCGCAAACAACAGGTCCACTACCATCCACGCGGCGTAGCAAGCGACCATGGTGATGGCGGTAGTAACTTGGCAGCGCAGAGCGGTGACCAAATTACCATCGACTTTGTTGGCACCATTGACGGCGTCGAATTTGCTGGTGGTAAAGCCGACGGTTTCGAGTTTGTATTGGGTGAAGGTCGCATGTTGCCGGAGTTTGAGGCGGCTGCACTTGGCCTAAAGAATGGCGAGAGCAAGACATTCCCATTGAAGTTTCCCGATGATTACCATGGCAAAGACGTTGCTGGTAAGACGGCTGAGTTCACCATCACGGTGAAGCAGGTCAATTGGCCCCACATGCCTGAAGTGAATGATGCCTTTGCTTTGTCCCTTGGTGTAACTGAGGGCGTTGCCAAGATGCGCAGTGAAGTGCGTGAGAATTTAGAGCGCGAAGTCAAGCGTCGTACTACTGCCTTGCTCAAAAATGAAGTGATGGAACAGCTCGAAAAACTCTGCGAGCTCGATGTACCGAAGTCACTGATTGCCAGCGAGCAAGAGCGCTTAGTTGAAATGGCGCGCCAAGATTTAATGCAGCGCGGCATTCCGAATGCCAAAGATGCGCCCATTCCTGCGGAGATGTTTGCAGAGCAAGCCCAAAAGCGCGTTCGCCTCGGTTTAATCCTGAGTGACTTAGTCAAGCAGCAAAATCTGGTTGCGACACCCGATCAAATTAAAGCAGAGATTGAAGAGCAGGCATCAACCTACGAAGATCCAAAAGAAGTGGTTCGTTGGTTTTACAGCGACCCACGTCGCTTAAAAGACGTGGAATCGGTCGTGCTGGAGGCCAATGTAATTCAGTATGTGAGCAGTCTTGGCACAATTACCGATAAAGCAGTAAGCTTTGAAGAACTAAGCAAGCTTAATTAATTGATTGCCCACGAAAGCACACACGCATGAACCGTACTGATTCCCATTTTTTCAAGGCTAGCAATACCTCTGCAGGCGACCTAGAAACCCGCGGTCTTGGCATGGTTCCCATGGTGATTGAAACATCGGGTCGCGGTGAGCGCGCCTATGACATTTACTCCCGCCTCTTAAAAGAGCGCGTCGTCTTTCTGGTGGGTGAAGTGAATGATCAAACAGCCAATTTGGTAATTGCGCAACTCTTGTTCCTGGAGAGCGAAAATCCCGATAAAGAAATCTCCCTCTACATTAATTCGCCTGGCGGCTCTGTCTCTGCAGGCCTAGCTATTTTCGATACGATGCAATTTATTAAACCCGATGTCAGCACCCTGTGCATGGGTATGGCTGCCAGCATGGGTGCGTTTTTATTGTGCGCCGGCGCAAAGGGCAAACGCTATGCCTTGCCGAATTCCCGTGTCATGATTCACCAGCCACTCGGCGGTGCACGTGGTCAGGCATCGGACATCGAAATTCAGGCGCGTGAGATTTTGTATTTACGTGAAAGACTCAATCAGATTTTGGCTGACCGCACTGGTCAAACGATTGAAACCATTGCGAAAGATACTGATCGCGACAATTTCATGTCTGCAGATCAAGCCCGCGATTACGGTCTCATAGATAAAGTCATTGATAAGCGCCCCTAATTGAGCGACTCTAAAACTTCGACCTCGGCTGATAAGCTCCTTTACTGCTCGTTTTGCGGTAAGAGCCAACACGAAGTTAAAAAACTCATTGCAGGTCCTTCGGTATTTATTTGTGATGAGTGCATCGACTTGTGTACCGACATCATTCAAGAAGAGTTGGCCAATCTACCGTCCGATAAAGGCGATAGTGGCCTGCCTACACCACACGAGATTCGTGCCGACTTAGATCAGTATGTGATTGGTCAAGATCAAGCCAAAAAAACATTGGCAGTGGCGGTCTATAACCATTACAAGCGCCTGCAGTATTTGCCAGCACTAAAAAAAGAGCCGGCAGCTAAAACAGACGGCGCTGCTGATAGC
>JBEBBK010000120.1:0-4566 GCA_041158405.1 Pseudomonadota bacterium | reverse complement strand
AACGTTTTTTGGCTGAGATGTATGGCAATACACCAACCAAATGGAGCAATTCCTTAAAAGGCTATGATCGCCTGCGTGTCATCACGAACACCCTAACCCGCCTGCGTTTTTGCACCCCCAAAGGCCAAATGGAATTTGAGAGCAAGGAGGGATTAGAGGCGAGCCCGAAAGGCTATCTACCCTGGTTTGAAGTGAAGCAGCGTAGGACTGCAAATATCCATGTCATTTTTGGGCATTGGTCTACGCTCGGATTAATTCAAAAACGTAATGTCAGCGGGCTTGATACTGGCTGCGTTTGGGGCGGCAAACTCACCGCGATTGAAATTCCTGATTCTGCTACGAAGAGTCGTTCAAACAAACTTCGTATTGCGCAAGTAGCCGGCTACGACCATCCATTACGGATGTAAGCCTGCGGTCGAATATCTATTTCAGCTTGGCAAATGCTTTCTTGGATGCAGTGATGATCTCATCCAGTACAGCATTGTCATGCGCTATCGAAGTAAAGCCGGCCTCATAGGCCGATGGAGCTAAGTAGACGCCTTCATCCAGCATCGCATGAAAGAACACCTTAAACGCATCGATATTGCTCTTGGTGACCGCATCAAATGAGGTGGGCACTTGATCGGTGAAATAAAAACCAAACATCCCGCCCACGCTATCCGTCGAGAATGGGATACCTGCTGCATCTGCTGCCTCTTTCAGGCCCGCCATCAGCTTGCTGGTTTGACCTCCGAGGCAATCAAAAAAACCATCCCGCGAAATAATCTCCAAAGTTTTCATGCCCGCCGCAACCGCAACTGGATTACCCGACAAGGTACCCGCTTGGTAGACATTACCTATCGGAGCCAACTTTTGCATGATCTCTTTTTTGCCACCAAAGGCAGCCATGGGCATACCGCCACCCATCACTTTACCAAGGCAAGTCAGATCTGGTGTGATGCCTTGCAAACTTTGTGCCCCGCCGAGTGCCACCCGAAAGCCGGTCATGACTTCGTCGTAAATCAAGACGCTGCCATGGTGCTGCGTTAACTTCCGAATCGCTGCTAAAAATTCCGGTTTGGCTTTAATTAGGTTCATATTGCCGGCGATGGGCTCAATGATCACGGCTGCAATCTGATCGCCATGCAATTTGAAGGTTTCTTCAATGGCAGCAGTATCGTTATAAGGCAGCACTAAGGTATGTTTCACCAAGTCTTGCGGAACACCGCCCGATGAAGGGGCATTTTGAGTTGAATCAGCAAAGGTGAGCAAGCCTGAGCCTGCTTTGACCAAGAGGCTATCCGCATGGCCGTGATAACAGCCCTCAAACTTAATGATCAAGTCACGTCCGGTGTGGCCACGCGCTAAACGCAGGGCGCTCATCGTCGCCTCTGTACCGCTCGATACCATGCGGATTTGTTCGACGCTGGGCATGATGGCGCAAATGCGCTCGGCCAATTCAATTTCGCCTACGGTGGGGGCGCCATAACTAAAACTCAGGGTGGCTGCTCGCTGCACTGCCTCAACTACTTCTGGATTAGCATGGCCAGCAATCATGGGACCCCAAGACATGATCAAGTCGACATAGCGCTTATCCTCAATATCCCAAAAGTGTGGGCCGAGCGCCTTCTTAATAAAGCGCGGAGAACCGCCCACCTGACGAAACGCTCTAACGGGGGAGTTCACGCCGCCCGGAATGGTTTTTTGTGCACGCTCGAATACGGTTTCGTTTAGGCCCATGTGATTCTCATTCGTTTTATTTGTTAAAGTGTATTTTGCTTTAGAACTTAAATTGCCATCATTTCAAAATCGTCTTTACGCGCGCCGCACTCAGGGCAAGTCCAATTCATGGGCACATCTTTCCAGAGCGTTCCTGGTGCGATGCCTTCATCGGGCAAACCAGCAGCCTCGTCATACACCCAACCGCAAATCAGGCACATATAGGTTTTGAATTCCATGGCGTTTTATCTTTCTTTGCTTGGCTGTATTTTTAAGATTACTCATTTTAATGCTGAATACTGAATGCTGATTAACAACTAGATTCGCTGATTTGGATGAGGGATCGAACTACGTTACCAAAGCCTTGAATAATCACACCATAACCCCTGATGCTCAAATTGCATATTTTGCTCATCTATCCAATATTTATATTCAGACTCAAATTGCGTTTTTTTCTGGTTAAAGCTTGCATCACAAGGCAGTATGTTCCCTACCTGCCGAGTAGAAAAAATAATGGGATTAATGCGACCGTCTTTTTTAATGTCCATAGGATCTATTTTTCGACTATCTCTGGCATCTTAACTAAATCACTTAGCTCGCACGATATCTAAACCGACTTACCGGTAGACTCCAAACGTTCCGCTTTGGAGCGCATCTCAAAGCGGAATAAACGGCATTCGAGCGGGCCATTAAAGAGCGGGGTACGGCGGGACTCTTTGATGCGCAACTGCCCTGGCAATGCCATATCGGCCGTCAAAATAAAGACATGCCAGCCGCCAAACGCCTCTTTGAGGTGTTGACCAAATTGCTTCATAAACTCTAAAAATGCAGGATCGATTTCTTCTTCGGCCTGCAGGCGCTTGAGTGACTCACGGCTCGAACGCTTTGCACTCTGCCGTCCGGTTTCAATATTATGGCTGTACGGATCGGTATCATCCGCGCCATAACCCTCATCGTCATAGCGATCCTGAGTCTGATCACGATCATCGCCCCGGCCGCCTTTGATACCCAAGCGCTGTCCATAAGGGGGATTGAGTAAAGCCAATCCAGGTAAGCTAGGCTCGCTAGACGCAGCACGAGCAATCACTGGCGGCTTCGCTGCTAAAGCATCGACCTGGCGTACCACTGGCAAACCCGGCAACTGCGCGCGCTGCCAGTTGGATTTAGTCATCGAGACCAGTTTTTCATTAATGTCGCTACCGCTAATACCCAGTGACTGGGCATCGGGGAAAGCTTTACGCCGCTCTAGGATTTCTGCCAGTACAGCGTCTTTCAGGGCTTGCCACTTTTTCTGTTCCGCACCCACCGAAAATGGCTTCAAACGGGAAAAGCCAAAGCCGTGCACCGAAGTAACCAGGGGCCGATACGCCAAGCGCGTGGGTGCTGATTCTTTGCCTGCCTCGTCATACATGCCCGCCCGAATCGCTCCCGACGGAATACCCATGGCGATCTGAGCTGCCTCGATTAAAAAGGTACCGCTACCGCACATCGGATCAAACAAGGGCTGCTTGGGCTGCCAGCCTGTTAAGGCCAAAATACCCGCAGCAAGATTTTCTTTTAAAGGCGCGTCGCCCTTGTCATCGCGCCAGCCGCGTTTGAACAGAGCCTCGCCTGAGGTATCCAAATAGATCGATACATGGGTCGCCGTGAGGTGGGCCTGCACGCGCACATCCGGAAAAGCAGTATCGATCGACGGCCGATCGCCCGAGACTTCACGCAAACGATCCACAATCGCATCTTTGATTTTTAAGGTCGCAAAGTTCAAGCTCTTCAGTGGCGAACGATGCGCCGTCACATCAACCCGCAAGGTTTGCGTATGGCTAAACCACTCTTCCCAAGCCAGGCCATGCGCCAAGCGATACAAGTCCTCTTCCTGCCGATATGTCGATTCCGCCATTTGCAAGAGTACGCGGCTAGCAATCCGTGAGTGCAAATTAAGGACCATCGCTGCGGATAAGGGCCCAGCCAATCCAACACCGCCCGTCGGGCTAGTTGGTGTTGGGTCAATTACCCAAGCCCCTTGGGCTTTGACTTCAGGGCGCTCGGCAATCTGCCGCAACTCAGTAGCTAAGACTGTTTCCAATCCGCCGGGACACACTACAAAAAATCGCATGAAGAAAGCCTAGAAAATAAAAAGGGGGAATGCCGATTGGCTTAAGGCTTGATCACGACGATGGCGGTGATGATGACAAGTAAGGCCACGGGTACTTCATTAAACCAACGGAACCAAATGTGGCTGCGCTTATTAATGCCTTTGCGGAATTTCTTCAGTAAGGTATAGCAGGAATGGTGGTATCCCAAAATGATCAGCACAAAAAGCAATTTGGGGTGCATCCAGCCCGCACCACGGCCAATGCCAAAGTGGAGCCAAAGTACTACGCCTAACACCACCGCAGGCACCATCAGAATGGTCATAAACCGAAAGAGGCGATCGGCCATACCCAAAAGGCGGGCATTAACTTCCGGATTAGTCTCTTGGGCCATATTGACAAAAATACGAGGCAAATAAAAAAGGCCGGCAAACCACGAAGCCACTAAAACGATATGAAATGTTTTTGTCCAAAGATACGCGTCACCCATGTTCATCCCCTTTGTTGGTTTACTAAAGCAGCATTGCTTTAGCTCAATGCGAACTACTATACCGCTTTAATTAGCTTCTAATTTCCCCATGGCCCATCACAATGTACTTCAGCGAGGTTAAGCCATCTAGGCCAACGGGGCCACGTGCATGCAGCTTGTCATTGGAGATGCCAATCTCAGCACCCAGACCATATTCAAAGCCATCCGCAAAACGGGTGCTGGTATTGACCATCACGCTGGCACTATCCACCTCCCGTAAGAAACGGTCTGCAGTTGCCGTATTGGTCG
>JBEBBK010000119.1:0-4580 GCA_041158405.1 Pseudomonadota bacterium | reverse complement strand
ACCTGTCATTTGCTGTACGGCAAGGCGCTCGGTATGCGCTAGTCGGACCATCAGGGGCTGGCAAAAGTACTTTGTTTGCAATGCTCTTACGCTTTTATGCGCCGACGGCTGGGAGAATTGCTGTCTTGGGCCGAGACATTACCCAGTGGCCGGTCAGTGCGCTGCGCAATCTGATTGGTATCGTTCCGCAAGAGCCAGTTATTTTTGCCTCGAGCGCCATGGAAAATATTCGTTATGGCAAATTGGATGCAACGGATGAAGAGGTCATTGCTGCCGCAAAAACGGCCCATGCCGATGGATTCATCTCTGCGTTGCCAGAAGGCTACGCTAGTTTTTTAGGGGAGCGTGGCGTGCGCTTGTCGGGCGGACAAAAGCAGCGAATCTCAATTGCCCGCGCCATATTAAAGAACCCACCCATCTTGCTACTCGATGAGGCGACCAGCGCCCTTGATGCCGAATCCGAACGCGAGGTGCAGTTGGCCTTGGATAGCGTCCTACCAGGACGAACATCTCTTACGATTGCCCACCGCTTAGCTACCGTACTGCGCGCCGATTGCATCTTGGTTCTGGAGGAAGGACAGCTGGTCGAGCAGGGTAGTCACGCTGATCTGATTAAGCAGGGCGGACTATATGCACGCTTAGCGGACTTGCAATTTGCCTAATGGTTTAGCTGTCGCCAGAGCAGCACTCCGCCACTCGCAAGTTGAATCAAGAGTAGGCTGGTTGATAGTGCAGATAGGGTTATGAAGTAAGCCGCTGAGGGTGCATAGAGAACAGGCAGTCCATCGAGCAAGGCAGTTTCACGAAGATAATCCATTCGGGGTATCAGCATAAATGCCACGATTGCAGTTGATGCTGCCAAGATAATAGTAGGTAGGCGCAAGCGCTTGTATTCGACTAGGCCCCGCTTAATCAATAAATTAGAGATGCTGAGAACAATAAAAGCAATGCCCAAAAAATAGTTGGCCAAGTATTGCGTAATGATGTCCGCCAGCATGCCGCCCGCTTGGATATCGGAAGAAGCAATGCGCACAACAATAACGCTAAGCAACTGCGCTACGAGGCCGCCGCCCAGCAAGAGGCAAAGGCAGCTAATTAAGCGATGAGTAGAGCTGTACTGATTTAAGGTTTCAGAGGTATTCGATGGGACGGGCGGTTGCATTAGCTAGGTGAGCGGGTAGGGTAATTTAAGAAAATATTCATACCAAGTATTAACCTAAATCAGATTACTGAAAGGTCTAATTTAGGCTACAACGGGCTGCATTTTGAATTTTGGGGGTGAAAACCCCTGTTTGCAGTAGTCTTATACGTGTAGCGTAAGAAAAGCGCAAACTTGTGATGTTCATGTTAAGTCCTTATTTGTCGCCCTAGGGCGACTCTTTTTTAAGCAATATTGAACCGTTTTGTATTTGTTTCTGCTCCTTCCATATAGGATTTATTTACAACACCATGATTCAGATACAAATTTGGGGTGATTTTGAGTGCCCTTACTCCTATCTACAGACGGTGGCGCTAGCCAAGCTGAAAGAGCGTTATCAGGATGGCATTGAGATTATTTGGCGGGCAATTGAGCTGACCCCCACGATTGGCACGATGCCGCCTTCCGACACATACCTCAATAAGCTCCAGCAGGCCGTTGCAGAGCCAATCGTGCAAGAGAATCAGTTGGTATTAAAGGCTCCGACCTTTTTAACCTACACCTGGCTCGCACAAGAGAGTGTGTGTTTTGCAAATAAACACGGCAAGTCATTGCAGTTGGCGTTGGCTATTTTTAAAGCCGTATTTAGTCAGGGCGCCAACATTAGCAATGAGGATGAGATCATTAAACTCGCCGAACAAGTTGGTATTGAGCCAGATGCCTTGCGTGAAGCATTTGATGATGGGGTGGTAACCAAGCAAGTGATTGCCGATGAAGAAGAGTTCAAGGCTAATGGATTTCAGGGTGTACCCGCCATGTTGATTGGCGAGAAGAACTTTTCACCCAAAAGTTTTATGCCGGTCACGGGCTTTGCCACGGTAGACGAGCTAGAAAAGTTAATTCCCAGCAGAACATTATCCAGCGGCACGTGAGCTAAACGCGCTTCTATTGATTAAATTGATCGATTTCGGTTCATTCAAACAAAAATAGCCAGTTTCTAATAACATCTAGGAATACTTTCCTACCTATCTAAGCTAGTCTTTCCCATGGAACACTACCAAGTTATTACGATGTCCGACAGGGTTGCTCTGTCCTTTACGAAAAGCATGCGTTTCTTTGCGGATACCTTCTTTCAGAAACGCTATGGCCACCGTGCAGTTGTCTTAGAAACAGTGGCGGGTGTACCGGGCATGGTTGCGGGTATGTGGACCCATCTGATGAGTTTGCGAAAAATGCGCCATGGCTATGGCCCCAAGATACGCACTCTTTTAGCAGAAGCCGAGAACGAGCGCATGCATCTGATGACATTCATTGAAATTGCTAAGCCCAATCGGTTCGAGCGTTATTTAGTTCTATTTGCACAAGCTATTTTTTGGCATGTCTTTTTCTTTATCTACGTCTTTTTCCCACGCACCGCGCACCGCATTGTGGGTTACTTTGAAGAAGAGGCGGTGTACTCCTATACGGAGTATTTAAAAGAAATTGATGAAGGCCGAACACCCAATATTCCAGCACCCCAAATTGCGATTGACTATTGGAAACTACCAGCCAATGCAACCCTGCGCGATGTCGTGCTAGTAGTGCGTGAGGATGAGGCAGGGCACCGCGATGCAAACCATGCCTTTGCGTGTGAATACGATAAATCTGAACAAAAGTAAACCAAAGGCGACTATCTGCGATGAAGATGTATGACTTAATTACCCTTGCCGAAAAGGGGATCTTAATTTTGATCGCCATTTTTACAATTATTAGTGTTGGCATTGAGATGTATACCGTGATCATCAACGGCAAGATTTCCTTAACGGACTTGTTGCTGATGTTTATCTATGCCGAGGTCCTTGGCATGGTGGCAGCCTTCTATAAATACAACAAGATTCCGATTACCATTCCGATCTTTATTGCCATTACAGCCCTGTGCCGCCTCATCATTTTGCAAGGCAAAGGTATCAGCACAATCGATTTGATTTACGAGAGTGCCGCAGTGCTATTACTTGCAATTGCAGCAATAGTGATTCAGAAGGTGATGAAAGAATCCGATAGCGATAGCCAAGCTAAAGATAAAGCGCTAGAAGATAGTGGGTCTAATAAGTAAATTGATGCACGACTTTTTTAACTGACGTACAAATGCAGGGCTTTATCTAACTCGGCTTTCACTTTGCTTTTTAAGCTAGCCGGCCCCAAGACCTCTACACCAGAGCCGTGCTTCAAAATATCCATGATGAGCTCTGGATCTTGGTTGTAATCAAACTCCAAGATATAAAAGCCTTCTTTATCAAAACTGCCAACTTGCTGACCATGCCATTTTTCAGTGGCAACCCAGCGCGCATGCTCAGGCGTAAAACGTAACTTAGCCCGTTGCGTGGCTTTTCCAGAAAATATGCCATAGCTTTCTGCAAAATGCTCTTGCGCTTGCTTTTCAGAAACCTCATCCGCTTTGGCGTTGGTTAGGACTGCTTTACGAATGCCATCGACAGCAAAGCTGCGTAATTCTTTACGCAGGTGGCAGTAAGCATCGAGGTACCAGTTCTCACGGTAAAAGATCAGGCGCTGCGGTGAAATCGCCCGCTGCGTTGTTTCATCTTTACCTTTGGAGTAATAGGTAACATCCAATCGATTACGTTTGAGAAGGGCTGCGCCAATCTCGGCGAAGTTCTCGATGCTGTTCTTGCGACTGCCCATACCCAATACCTTGATGCGCTTACGCAGTTCCTTGGCAGTGGTTTCGGATTGGCCTAAGATGCCGTCGATGATGGCGGTGAGGGGTTCTATGTGTGGACCAATTAAACCGCCTTGATCCAGCGATGACAGTAAGTGCTGCATCAGCACGAGGGCAGTGGCTTCTTTTTCCGTAAACCACAAGCCGGGCAATTCGGTTTTCTCTGCATCTTGCGGGTTCTCAAACTGATAGCCTCCTGCATAGCGGTCATACACGATGGAGGCATTCATGCGGCTGCGGAGATACTCCAGATCCCGCTTAAAGGTGGCTTCGGAGATCTCGAGCTCATCTAAAAAGGCCTGTTTCGGTACACTTTTTCGTGCTTGAATCATGTACTTGATGCGGTGCAGTCGCTCCATGTCACTCATGGCATTTCCTTAATAAATTGAACTATTAGCAATTAAAGCAGATTAAATGGGTTCAGGCTCATATTTTGAGCTTGTAGAGGAAAGCAAGCATGATTGCTGTAATGCCTCCGTCACAAAAGTCGCTAAAATCGCAAGATGAACCCAGAAAACCCTAACCCAAACTTCAAAAAATTACGCCCATTGCCACGCTGGATCTTTATGTCCCGCTGGTTGCAGGCGCCGCTCTACATTGGTCTGATTGTTGCCCAGGCAGTTTATGTATGGCAGTTCTGGTTGGAATTGGTGCACTTGATTAGCATGATGGCCGATAAGTCGATGACTGAAACGGCACTGATGTTGATTGTGCTCGGCCTCATTG
>JBEBBK010000118.1:0-4625 GCA_041158405.1 Pseudomonadota bacterium | reverse complement strand
ATTAAGAAACACCAGTCTGCGTATTTGATGGCAGTGGGCGGCGCGGCGTATCTAGTCTCTAAAGCAATTAAGACATCGAAGGTTGTTGGCTTTGCTGATTTAGGTATGGAAGCCATTTATGAATTTGATGTGCAAGACATGCCCGTGACGGTTGCAGTCGACTCGAAGGGGACTTCGATGCACAACGAAGGGCCAAAAGAGTGGCAAGCGCGGATTGGAAAAATCCCCGTCGTCGTCGCATAACTTTTTAGGCAAGCATTGGCACTCATCGGGGTATTTGATTCGGGCGTAGGAGGCCTATCCATTTTGGACGAGGCTCTGCGCCAGCTACCCAATCACGATTACCTCTACTTTGCAGACAGCGCCAATGCACCTTACGGCGAAAAGTCACCTGAATGGATTGCAGAGCGCAGCCTGGCGGTATGCCAGTCTCTGGCCGAAGCGGGCTGCCAAGCGATCGTGGTTGCTTGCAATACCGCAACCGCAGAAGCCATTCAGCGCATCCGAGCAGAGCTTAAAGCGATTCCGATCATTGGGGTCGAGCCTGGTATTAAGCCTGCGGCATTGCAAAGCCAAAAAGGCCTGGTGGGTGTATTGGCTACCGAAGCAACACTCAAGAGCGAAAAGTTCAATGCCCTGCTTGCCACTTTGCCTGTCGATTGCCGCTTTATTAAACAAGCTGGAGCAGGTCTGGTGCCGCTGATTGAGTCCGGCCAATTAAACGCTCCAGAAACAGCCTCCCTGCTCGCACAGCATTTACAGCCGATGATCACTGCAGGTGTTGACACACTCGTTTTAGGTTGCACCCACTATCCGTTTTTAATGCCATTGATTTTGAATCAATTGGGGTCGTTGGTATTGATAGTGGATACCAGCGAGGCGGTAGTTCGTCAATTGGCGCGGCAGTTGGAAGTCCATCGCATTCCAAGTGAAGTACCCGGTAGGCGCAGCGTATTACTGCTTAGCACCGCCGATGGTGCGCGTCTGCACAGCATGGCGATGCAATTGCTACGCAGCGATATGGCTGAACTTAGCATCGATTTCAAAACAGTGGGTCTGGATCTGACTGCACTATGCCGCTAGCACAGCCCACTCAAAAAACACATCTGCTGTTTACACGGCAGGAGTGGATTGTGATTGTCTTCGTACTCGTGCTCCATGGCTTCTTTTTTGTCAGCCTTGATCTCGGACTCGATGTTAAAAACGATCCATCTGAAAATGAAGTGCGGGTCATGGCCAATTTAGTCGCGCCCCCAACACCTCCGGCTCCGCCCGCGTCCACGCCGCCGATGCCGCAACCAAAACAAGAAGCAAAACCCAAAACCCAGGCCAAGCCAGAGCCAAAACCAAAAACACCCGATCCAAGCACTACGCCACCGGTCGATACCAGCCAAGCCAAAGCGGCAGAGAGTCAGATGCCTAATGCAGCCGTTGCCCCAGCTAGCAATCAGGGTACTGCAGGTACACCGATCCAAACTGATATTGGTAAACTGGTCGTGGTTTATCAGCCAGATGCCGATCCATACTATCCATCGTTTTCAAAACGGGCTGGAGAGCAAGGTGAAGTGGTGGTGCGATTGATCATTGATGAAACCGGCATTGTTGAAGAAGTGGCTTTACTCCGCTCAAGTGGCTTTGCGCGGCTCGATCGCGCTGCCGAACAAATTGGCAGGCGTTACCGTTTTAAACCCTATAGCGTGAATGGCAATCCCGCCCGCATTTCAACTAACCTTCTGATTAAATTTAACTTAAAGAACTAATGCAATGAATAACCCATTTGGCTTAATAAATTTATGGATGGCCGGCGATGCGGTGACGCGTTTTGTTGCCATCCTCTTATTGGTGTCATCGATCATTACCTGGGTCATTTTGATTAGCCGCCTGTGGAACATCAAAACACTGCGCACCCTAAAGCCGGAAGCCGAACAGTTTTGGCGTGCCAGCACATTTGCACAGGGCCTAGCTGGCTTTTCTGATCAAGCCAACAACCCCTACTTTCGGATTGCCAAAGAGGCCATGAGTGCCTCGGGGCACCATCAAAGCCAAGCCTCGAGCCGCCGCGAGTTACTGCAAACACTAAACTATTCCGAGTGGATGTCGCGCAGCATTAAAAATAGCATTGATGCCTGCAGCGCCCTCTTGCAAAAAGGCCAGACCTTTTTAGGCTCTACTGGATCTACCGCGCCATTCGTCGGTTTGTTTGGAACGGTTTGGGGTATCTACCACGCCCTGGTTGCGATTAGCAGCTCTGGTAGCGCGCAAATCGATCAGGTTGCTGGTCCGATTGGTGAGGCCCTCATCATGACGGCCATTGGCCTAGCAGTCGCCATTCCGGCGGTGCTTGGCTTTAATGCGATAAACCGCGCTAATAAATTAATCGTTGCCGACCTCAATCGCTTTGGTAATGATTTGCTGGCCTACTTTGTCACCGGCGCTCGCGTTGAGGCGGGAGAGTAAGCATGTCCTTTAGTAATCCTTCAGGCGATCAGGGTGACGATCCCCTGATGACCGAAATCAACATGACGCCCCTCGTGGATGTGATGTTGGTCTTACTCATCATTTTTATTATTACCTTGCCAGTAATCCATCAAGCCGTGAAAGTGGACTTGCCCAAAGCCAATAGCGCGCGCAATGAAACCAAGCCCGAGTCGATTCAGGTATCGATTGATGCGCGCGGTCAAATCTTTTGGAACAGCAGCCCAATTGACCTCCCTACCTTCGTTGGCTATGCAGAAAAAGCAGCGCAAAAAGAGCCCCAGCCCGAAATCAATTTGCGCGCTGACAAAGAAGTACGGTATGACTCGGTGGCACAGGTCTTAGCAGCATCCAAACGTGCTGGCTTAACCAAGCTGGGTTTTATAACCGAACCACAATAAGCCACGCATGATCGGCGCTACCATGACTCTTACACGCCTCCTCGGATTGGGACTTGCCTCTCTAGCATTAACTATCCCACAGCAACTTTTAGCCAAAGCCGACTCCAGCATTCCAACAGTGCAGGTTGGTAGCCTGCAATGGGACCAGATTGAGATGACCATTGGTGAAGTGAAGCGCTTTGCCAGCCAAGCCGGGTTTGTGAGTCAGGCAGAAAAAAATGGCGGTGGCACCGTGTATGAACTGGGCTTTGTGCAAAAGCCGGGCTGGACCTGGAAGACTCCCTACGGCGTTCAGGCCCAAGACCGCGAGCCAGCAGTCCATCTCAACGCCCTTGAAGCAGAACAGATCTGCCGTTTTTTTGGCAAGCGTCTGCCCACGGATGAAGAGTGGGTCTCAGCCGCCTTTGTAGAGCAGCGCGCTAATCCCCCCGCACCATTTGTGAGCGGCAAACGCTACCGCTTCCCCAATGGCGATAGCGCCAAAGGCTCGCATTGCCTCGATGGCGAATGCGGCAATTACAAAGGACTCGCGCCCAAGGGTAGCCTTTTGCGCGGCACGGGCCATGTGCTTGCGGGCAGCACCGAGGCTGGCGTCAATGGCCTCTTTGATATGGGCGCCAATGTCTGGGAGTGGACTTCGACAGCGGTAGGTAGTGAGCGCGTTACGCGCGGCGCATCGTGGTGGTACGGAGCAGACCAACAACGGGAATCGAATCGCGCCAGTAAACCGCCGGACGTGATCGTGGTCTATATTGGTTTTCGTTGCGTTAAACCCTAAACTGCACACCCGATCTTAAAAGGCGCTTTATGTCCCACCTATACGAGTATGGCCCTTATGTTTTTCTTGCGGTATGGATCTGCGTAGCGCTCTACAAAACACTGCAGCACTTTAAGGCCATGAAAGCCGATCGCAGTCAGCACTTCAATTTGTTTCAATTGATCGGTAATTTATTCTCGGAGCTCATCAAAAGCTTTGTGTCCCTTGTGGTCCTGAGCGTATTGGCTGCGGGGGTGCTGTACATCCTGATATTGCTGTTTGAGGAAATCACCGCCTGATTGCCGCTAATCCTGAGGTCATGTATGGCCTTTGGGCTACAAAATGAGGATGCGGCGCTACTTTGATCGAATATAACCCCAGAAATTGCGGTTTATTTGGTGCCCGAGGCCGGAATCGAACCGGCACGACTTTTTTGAGTCGGCAGATTTTAAGTCTGCTGTGTCTACCGATTTCACCACTCGGGCGCGTGCTTTTGAGGGCATTGATTTGCAGTGCAACAAAACCAAGACAGACGAGAATCCTAACACGCGGCACCCTATTTCATTAAAAAAGCCGTGCCAATGCGCTTTAAAGGGTTTACCCGAGATGGAAATTTAAATTAGATCCTTATACTTTAGCGAGGAGTTTTTTCGTAGTACCTGATTGTTTAAAACTAGGAGATATGAATGTCTGAAATGAAAAACCAAGCACCACGCCGTAAGTTTCTGAAAGGTGCTGCTGTTGGTGGTGCCGGTGCAGCTGCCCTCAGCTTCCCAATGATTTCTAAATCGCAAGGCGTACAAAATTTACGCTTCCAGTCAACCTGGCCTGCGAAAGACATCTTCCATGAATACGCCGTAGATTTTGCTACGAAGGTCAATGACATGACCGGCGGCGAAATGAAAATTGAAGTATTGCCAGCCGGCGCTGTTGTTCCTGCATTTGGTTTGCTCGATGCCGTATCCAAAGGTACTTTGGACGGTGGCCATGGC
>JBEBBK010000117.1:0-4681 GCA_041158405.1 Pseudomonadota bacterium | reverse complement strand
AGCGTAGCTGAATACTCCGCACTAATGTCCGCATCCTTACCGTTGGTTGCCGATGAGATCGTCGATGCCTACAACTTCAGTAAGCATCAGTGCATGCTCGATGTGGGCGGAGGTCAAGGAACATTTTTAAAGTGCGTACATGAGGGCAGTCCACAGCTTAAAAAAATGCTGTTTGATTTGCCCGGAGTTGCGCAATTAGCGGCACAGCAACTGGGATCAAACCCAGCAACACGGGAAATTCAGACCCACGGCGGTAATTTTTTTACCGACGTTCTGCCTACCGGCGCCGATTTAATTACGCTCGTACGCGTGATTTTTGACCACGATGATGAGCGCGTTTTGACCTTGCTTGCCTCTATATATGAGGCTCTGCCCAGCGGCGGGACCCTCTTAATCGCAGAGCCAATGGCCGATGCGCCAGACGCTGAGGCGATGGGCCACGCCTATTTTGGCTTTTATTTATTAGCCATGGGCCGAGGAAGGCCAAGAACGATCAATGAAATCAGTAAATTACTAAAAAAAGTAGGGTTTAAATCAGTTCAAACCGTGGCAACCAAGATGCCAATTAATACGCAAATCGTGCTGGCTAGACGGTAATTTAAGGGTAAATACTGATGTTAGAACATAAAATTGTGTATAAATTAGTTTACATAAAGAAAAGTAAATAAAATATTACATATGAGCGCCATCCATTCCACAGCAGTTGTCATTGAGTCTCCCAAAGAGCTCAAACTCAGCAGGCTTGTGCTCGATGAGCCTAAGCCAGATGACGTTGTGGTTGAAATCGAATGGAGCGGTATTAGTACCGGTACTGAAAAGCTACTGTGGAACGGCACGATGCCCAGCTTTCCAGGCATGGGCTACCCCCTCGTTCCTGGATATGAGTCCGTCGGTAGGGTAATCGAAGCAGGCCCCAAAGCTACCATTCCAGTCGGGCAGCGCGTATTTGTACCTGGCGCAAAATGTTTTGGGGATGTTAAAGGATTATTTGGAGGCGCTGCATCCCACGTAGTTGTTCCTTCATCCCGCGTCACAACCTTATCAGAGCAAATTGGTAGAGAAGGCGTGCTACTTGCACTGGCTGCAACGGCGTATCACGTGACGCAGGGTAATGTACATAAGCAACCCGACCTCATTATTGGACACGGCGTAGTGGGGCGCTTAATTGCGCGTATTGCTGTCATGCTGGGACATCAGCCAGTCGTATGGGAAGTCAATGCTGACCGGATGAGTGGCGCTAAAGGATATCAAGTCATTCACCCCGATAGCGACGCTAAAAAAGACTATGCACGCATTTGCGATGCCAGCGGCCAAGCGCAGATCTTGAACCAATTAATTTCACGGCTAAAGCATGGCGGAGAGATTATCCTCGCCGGCTTTTATGACAACGATATTGCTTTTCAATTTGCGCCAGCGTTTATGCGAGAAGCGAAGTTGCGAATTGCATCGCAGTGGGATCCAAGTGACTTAAGTGCCGTAAAGAATTGCATTGATGCAGGTCTTCTGTGTTTGGATGACTTGATTACACACCATCGCTCATCAGCCCAAATCGATGATGTTTACCGGACAGCGTTTGAAGATGCCCGCTGTTTAAAAATGATTGTGGATTGGAGAAGTGAACTATGAACGCCCCAGTAAACCCAAAAGAAATTACGATTCAGTTTACGAACTTGAAAAAAGAAGCAGCGGTGGAGCCGAATCCAGTGCACACCGGGGAAGTGACGAAAAAAACACAGATTATTGCGATTTACGGTAAAGGTGGAATCGGTAAAAGTTTTACCTTAGCTAATTTGTCGTACATGATGGCGCAGCAAGGTAAAAAAGTATTGCTGATTGGTTGCGATCCTAAGAGCGATACCACCTCTTTACTCTTTGGCGGCAAAGCCTGCCCCACCATTATCGAAACCTCATCCAAGAAAAAACTAGCCGGTGAAGAGGTCAAAATCGGTGACGTTTGCTTTAAGCGCGATGGCGTATTTGCGATGGAGCTAGGTGGACCTGAAGTCGGCCGTGGCTGCGGTGGACGCGGCATCATCCATGGTTTTGAAACGCTTGAAAAACTCGGATTCCATGACTGGGGTTTTGATTACGTTTTGCTCGACTTCTTGGGCGATGTGGTCTGCGGTGGTTTCGGTTTACCAATCGCTCGCGATATGTGTCAAAAAGTAATTGTGGTTGCAAGTAATGATTTGCAGTCACTCTACGTTGCCAATAACGTTTGCTCAGCGGTGGAGTATTTCCGTAAGCTGGGCGGTAATGTCGGTGTAGCCGGCATGGTAATTAATAAAGACGATGGAACCGGCGAGGCGAAAGCCTTTGCAGAAAAAGTAGGCATCCCCGTTCTGTCCGCAATCCCTGCAAATGAAGACATCCGCCGCAAGAGCGCCAGTTACGAAATTATCGGTAAGCCCGATAGCCAGTGGGCATCGGTCTTTGAAGAGCTGGCCTTAAATGTGGCAGAAGCACCGCCTGTGCGGCCTAAGCCTATGACTTCGGATGACTTGCTTGGCTTGTTTTCTGCAGACCAAGTCGGACGCAATGTAGTCCTCGAGCCTGCCACTATTTTCGATATGGTTGGCAAGGATGAAGTTATTAAGCCAACCCTTGAAGTGATCTACGACAAAGTCTAAAGATCCCTACCATGAGCCAATCCAAAATAATTCCAATTCAGAGCGAGGCACTGACCCAAGATGGTCTGGGCTGCCATTCTGGCGCAGAAAAATTATTAGCAGCAGCGCAGGCCTCGAATAAAAGCGAGATTTTGGGGCAGTACGCGAAAGATTATCCAAAGGGCCCGCATGATCAGCCGCAAAGTATGTGCCCGGCATTTGGATCATTGCGAGTTGGTCTGCGTATGCGCCGGACTGCAACGATTCTTTCGGGATCTGCATGCTGCGTCTATGGATTGACGTTTACTTCTCATTTTTATGGCGCACGACGCAGTGTGGGGTATGTGCCGTTTAATTCGGAAAGCCTGGTAACAGGAAAGCTATTTGAAGACATTCGGGATGCGGTTTACAAAGAAGCCAATCCAGAGTTATATGACGCGATTGTAATTATTAATTTATGCGTGCCAACGGCTAGCGGCGTACCTTTACAACTCCTGCCAAAAGAAATCAATGGTGTTCGCATCATTGGTATCGATGTGCCTGGATTTGGTGTGCCAACCCATGCAGAAGCAAAAGACGTATTAGCCAGTGCCATGCTGCGTTACGCTCGGGGCGAAGCAGAATCCGGCCCAGTATCGGCACCACGCAATGGCGTATCGGATAAACCAACTATCACCTTATTGGGCGAAATGTTCCCAGTAGATCCGGTTGGAATTGGCATGATGCTCGAGCCAATGGGCTTAGCAGTAGGGCCAGTAGTGCCTACACGTGAATGGCGCGAACTTTACCAAGCATTGGACTCAAAAGTAGTCGCAGCGATCCATCCTTTTTATACCGCCAGTATTCGGGAGTTTGAAGCCGCTGGCAGAAAAATTGTGGGCTCAGCCCCAATTGGCTATGAGGGTACAGCAGCTTGGCTTGATTCGATTGGTGAGGCCTGCGGCATTCCAAAAGCGAAGGTTGGCGAGTCAAAAGATAAATTCTTACCCATGATCAAGGCAGCATTGGCAGCCAAGCCAATTAAGGGCCGCATCACGATGAGCGGCTATGAGGGCTCAGAGCTCTTAGTAGCACGCTTATTAATTGAAAGCGGCGCTGAAGTGAAGTACGTCGGTACTGCTTGCCCCAAGACGATCTGGAGCAGTGCAGATCAAGACTGGCTGGAAGCACGCGGTGTACATGTCCAGTACCGCGCTTCACTCGAGCAAGACGTTGCCGCGATGCATGAGTTCAAGCCTGATTTAGTGATTGGTACAACGCCGATTGTGCAAAAGGCGAAAGAAGCAGCCATTCCATCGCTGTACTTTACGAACTTAATTTCAGCAAGGCCATTGATGGGCGCGGCTGGAGCTGGCTCGCTAGCGCAAGTGATTAATTCGGCCCTTGGCAATCAGGCGCGTTTTGACACCATGAAGGACTTCTTTGAAGGTGTTGGTACCGGTTATGCGGCTGGTGTGTGGGACGCAGTACCAGTTGATCATCCTGACTTCCGGGCTGAGACACGTCGCCGCAATGAAAAGGCGCAGAAGAAACGCAAAGCAGAGGAGATGGGCTAATGCTAGTACTAGACCACGATCGTGCTGGCGGCTACTGGGGCGCTGTTTACGTATTCACAGCAATCAAGGGTTTGCAGGTTGTCATTGATGGTCCGGTTGGCTGCGAAAACCTTCCTGTCACATCGGTGTTGCATTACACCGACGCCTTGCCACCCCATGAGTTACCCATTGTTGTGACTGGGTTAGCCGAAGAACAATTAGGTCGGGAAGGTACTGAAGAATCAATGAAGCGCGCACATAAAGTGCTTGATCCTGATTTGCCTGCAGTGGTAGTGACAGGCTCAATCGCTGAAATGATTGGTGGCGGCGTTACTCCAGAAGGAACCGGAATTAAACGCTTTTTACCAAGAACCATTGATGAAGATCAGTGGCAGTGTGCTAACCGGGCGATGAACTGGTTGTGGACTGAATATGGCTTAAAGAAAATACCAGCACGCCCAGCACGAAAAGACGGCGAAAAGCCGATGGTCAACATCATTGGACCTGCTTATGGCACATTCAATTTATATAGCGACC
>JBEBBK010000116.1:0-4688 GCA_041158405.1 Pseudomonadota bacterium | reverse complement strand
CTCCGAGCACCGTAAAATCTTGTGAAAAGACAAAGACCAGTCGACCATTGATCATGCCGTAGCCGGTTACAACGCCATCGCCTGGCACGGTTTGATCTGCCATACCAAAATCGGTACAGCGGTGCTCGACAAACATATCCCACTCTTCAAAACTACCTGCATCCAAGAGCAATTCGATGCGCTCACGGGCGGTTAACTTGCCTTTGGCATGCTGTGCCTGAATCCGTTTCTGTCCGCCGCCCAGGCGAGCTAACTCGCGTTTGGCCTCCAGTTGTTGGATGATGTCTTGCATACTGACTCCTTAGAAAGAGGTGTGGCCCAGCGCCTCAAGTAGCCGCCTTGCAGCAACCGAGGGTGCGATGGTGCCGAGATTGACGGCATTGCTCAGCTCGGGTAGCAAAGCCTGAACCGCAGGATTATTTTTAAATGCACTTTTGAGTCCGGAATCGATGCGCTCCCACATCCAGGAGCCCGCCTGCACTTGACGCCGTGCAGCCAATCGGCCGTTGGCGGTTTGCAATTTCTGAAAACGGAGAATGTGCTCCCATAAATCAGTGACACCGGTTCCGTGCAAAGCGGATAAGGGCATGACAATCGGATGCCAATACTCGGCATCGTGCGTCGCGTGGTCTGGATTTCCCTGAAACCCCAATAATCGCAATGAGCTGGTGATAAAAGCTTGTGCGCGCATGGCGGCATTGGGATCAATGTCGGATTTATTAATCACAATTAAATCGGCTAATTCCATCACGCCTTTTTTAATCGCCTGCAGGTCATCGCCGGCATTGGGCAATTGCAGTAACAAAAATAAATCCGTCATACCGGCTACAGCGATCTCGCTTTGACCCACGCCGACGGTTTCTACAATCACGATATCGTGCCCAGCAGCTTCTGCCACTAAAAGCGCCTCACGGGTTTTTTCAGCAACCCCGCCCAGTGTTCCAGAAGATGGGCTGGGCCGAATGAAGGCACTTTCATGGACCGATAGACGCTCCATGCGGGTCTTGTCGCCCAAGATAGAACCGCCCGATAAGCTCGATGATGGATCAATTGCAAGCACAGCTACGCGGTGACCGCGCTCAATTAAATAGAGCCCCAGCGTTTCAATTAAGGTTGACTTCCCTACCCCTGGAACGCCTGAGATACCCAAACGAAAGGACTTCCCTGTCTTGGGCAGCAAGGCATTGAGTAATTCATCTGCACGCTTACGATGATCGATGCGAGTCGATTCAAGCAAGGTAATGGCCTTGGCTAAGGCGCGGCGCTGCACTGGCCCAGGTGAACCCGTAATCGCATCAAACAAGGCTTGATCAGCAGCAGGCAGCATGGCGAATTAGAGCGGCTTTGCTTGTTTGCGAATCTGCTCGAGCACGTCTTTAGCGGAAGCGGGAATGGGAGTGCCTGGACCATAGATGCCTTTGACTCCCGCTTCATACAAGAATTCATAATCTTGCCTTGGTATAACGCCGCCAACGAACACAATGATGTCATCGGCGCCCTGTTTACGGAGCTCGGCGATGATTGCTGGTACCAAGGTTTTATGGCCCGCTGCCAAGGTAGAAATGCCCAGTGCATGGACGTCATTTTCAATCGCTTGGCGCGCGCATTCTTCTGGCGTCTGAAAGAGCGGCCCAATGTCCACATCAAAGCCCAAATCAGCAAATGCAGTGGCGACCACTTTTGCGCCGCGGTCGTGGCCATCTTGACCCAACTTCGCAATCATGACGCGCGGCCTGCGTCCAAAATCGCTCGCGAATTGCGCGAGTTCCCCTTTGAGTTTTTCCCAGCCCTCGGCTGAGTCGTAAGCAGCTGCATACACACCGGTCACCTTTTGCGTATCGGCGCGATGGCGCCCGTAGATTTTTTCTAAAGCGTCAGATACCTCGCCGACAGTAGCTCGCAAGCGCATTGCAGCCACCGCTAACTCCAATAAATTACCGGTTTGGTCTTCCGCCGCCTTGGTCAGCGCCGCAAGTGCAGCTGCTACTTTCTTGCTATCACGCGATGCTTTAATCGAATTCAAGCGCTCGATTTGGTTGTCGCGTACTTTGTCGTTATCAATCACCAACACATCGACTAATTCTTCTTTATCCAGCTTGTATTTATTGACGCCAACAATGACATCAGAACCTGAATCAATTTTGGCTTGCTTTTCAGCGGCGGCAGCCTCAATCTTCAACTTGGCCCAACCGCTTTCAACCGCTTTGGTCATGCCGCCCATGGCGTCTACTTCCAGCACAATCTCCCATGCTTTATCGGCCATCTCTTGCGTTAGGTTTTCCATCATGTAGGAGCCGGCCCAGGGGTCGATCACGCTAGTGATGTGGGTTTCTTCTTGGAGAATGAGCTGGGTGTTGCGCGCAATGCGACTGGACGTTTCAGATGGCAAGGCAATGGCTTCATCAAACGAGTTGGTGTGCAAAGATTGGGTGCCACCAAACACCGCTGCCATGGCTTCGACGGTCGTGCGTACCACATTGTTATAGGGATCTTGTTCAGTCAAGGACCAACCTGAGGTCTGGCAATGGGTTCGCAGCATCAGTGATTTCGGATTTTGCGGATTGAATTCTTTCATGATGCGCCACCAGAGCAAACGGGCAGCGCGGAGTTTTGCAACCTCCAAGTAGAAGTTCATGCCAATCGCAAAGAAGAAGGACAAACGCCCAGCAAACCCATCGATATCCAAGCCTTTTGCTAAAGCAGTTTTGACGTATTCTTTGCCGTCGGCCAAGGTGAACGCAAGTTCCAATACTTGATTGGCGCCCGCTTCTTGCATGTGGTAACCCGAGATCGAGATCGAGTTGAACTTGGGCATGTGTTTTGCGGTGTATTCAATGATGTCACCAATAATGCGCATCGACGGCTCGGGCGGATAGATGTAGGTATTGCGAACCATGAACTCCTTCAGAATGTCATTCTGAATCGTCCCTGAAAGCTGAGCCTGGCTCACGCCCTGTTCTTCGCCGGCAACGATGTAGCCTGCCAACACAGGTAATACACCGCCATTCATCGTCATCGATACTGAAACGGTATCGAGCGGAATGCCACTAAAGAGGATTTTCATATCCTCAACGGAGTCAATTGCAACGCCAGCCTTACCGACATCGCCGGTTACACGGGGATGATCGGAGTCGTAACCCCGATGCGTTGCTAAATCAAATGCCACCGAGACGCCTTGGCCTCCAGCAGCGAGTGCTTTGCGGTAAAACGCATTGGATTCTTCTGCGGTGGAGAAACCCGCGTACTGACGGATGGTCCAAGGCCGCACCGAATACATAGTGGCTTGCGGCCCGCGCACAAATGGCTCAAATCCGGGCAAGGTATTGGCATACGGCAGCGCAGCAGAATCGGCGGCGGTATACAAGGCTTTCAAGTGAATGCCATCTGGGGTATTCCAACCCAGCGCATCGGTATTGCCATTGGGGGCTGACTTTTGCGCTGCTTTTTCCCAATCAGTTAATTCCGCTTTTTTGGAATCAGGCCACGAATTAGGCTTCGCACTGGGTGAACTCATTCAACTTGCTCCTGTTGGCTTAGTTACGACATCACATTTAATTATTGGTATTTTGCTTGACAAATGGACTTCTGTCTAGATATTGTATACATAATTATGAATACAATTTCAATAAATAAGCCATGAACTTAAGCAATAGACCGCTTTACCATGACGTCGCTGAGCGCCTGCGAGCGCAGATTTTTGCGCATACCTTGCCGCCAGGCAGCTGGCTAGACGAGCAAACCTTAGCCGCTACCTTTGGCATCAGCCGAACGCCCATGCGCGAAGCAATCAAAGTGTTGGCCTCCGAAGGCTTAGTCACCATGAAACCGAGGCGAGGCGCTTACGTTACCGAGGTGGAGCGTGGCGATTTAGAGCAAATTTTTGCGGTTTTGGCCCAATTAGAGGGGTTTGCAGCCAAGGAAGTTGCTATTAAAGCTAGCGAAGCGCAACTCAATCAATTGGATGATTTGCACCTAAAGCTTGAAAAAGCTGCTGCAGACCGGGATGTTGAGCAGTTTTTTGAGATCAACGTGCGCTTTCATGAGCTGATCATGGAAATTGCGGGGAATAGATGGATGAATGGGGTTATTGGTGACCTGCGTAAGGTCTTAAAACTGCAGCGCAGGGACTCTCTAGGAAGATCTGGGCGATTACAGAGCGCCTTAAATGAGCACCGTAACATACTGAAAGCATTGATTAAAAGAGATGGCGCTGCAGCTGAAGAAGCGATGCATGCCCACCTAGCGCGCGGGCTTGAGGCCACGCGCTAGAAATTCAATTACTTCTTAATTACCATCGTGCCTGGCAATGAGGCAATGTAGGTAGCCATATTGCGTAAATCAGCCTCGCTGTACTGGGTAACTTGAGAAACCATCACGGCATTTTTACGGCCGAATTGTGGGTTCGTTGAAACCTGGTAGGAGCGTAAGGCGTAAAACAAGTAATCGGCGTACTGACCAGCGATCTTGGGATATGCCGGAGCAACGGGCTCATTCAAATTGGCACCATGGCAGGCAGCACAATTGTTCTTTTCAACCAGCTCTTTTCCTTTAGCAAGATTGGAGGCCTGAGCGATACCAATGCTTGAAAGTAAAAGGGAAATAAGGAGTGCAACTTTCATGAATAGACCTTTAAATCAAAATTACTTTAAGGGGTTTGGACGGGAGCTCGAATTTTGTGCGGCGTAATA
>JBEBBK010000115.1:0-4710 GCA_041158405.1 Pseudomonadota bacterium | reverse complement strand
CGGCTTTAGCAGCGTCAATGTACTCTTTGGCGGTTTTATAGGGCTTATCGGCATTGGTCCAGAGTACGAACTGATCTAAAGCCAGCATCGCGACGGGGGTCATGTCTTTGTACGAAAAGGGTACGCCCGTGGCTAAAGGAGTCGTAAAGAGGTTCGATAAACTAATCACGAGCTTATGGGGGTCGCCCCTGGCTTCTTTAACCGAGAGAAAGCCTTCTGCGCCGGCGCCAGCCGCTTTATTGATGGGGATGATGGATTGCTTCATCAGGTTGTTTTTACTGACAATGCCTTGGATCATGCGGGCCATCTGGTCGGCGCCGCCGCCAGGACCGGCTGGAATCACGAGTTCTACGGGTTTGGTGGGCTCCCACGCCATAGCGGGGCTAATGCCAAAGCCGGCAATGCCAATCGCAATGGCAGTGGACAGCGCGGTGCGTTTAATCGAATGGTTCATGAATGCTCCTCCGGAAGAATGGACATTCATAGTCGCAATTTTTTAATAAAGCGGAAACGGTACTTACCCTAGGACATGTAACTAGGCAGCTTTTAGGGGAGTAATACAGCCTTATGCTGGTACTGAATAACTGGCAAGGCGGTAATGCGTATACCCAATTCCTTGGTTTTTTTAAGGGTTTTGCGGATGATCTTATAAATATCCAAATCAAACTCCGGCCGGCCGTCGCACAGCAACTCTTCCACCTCAGCATGATTGGCAGCGGTACCCAAATAGCACCAATGGTCAAACAGATGCAAATCATCGCCCTCATGGATTGCGATCGCGCCTTTGTAGGGCCAGGAAGCGACTTTTAATTTGAGAAGCGCGGTTTTGAGACGGAGATTGTGGATGGCAGCCGACTCGGCGCCGATGCAAGCGCCATTGCACTGCTTCACATGAAAACCAAAACAAGCCCCCTGCCCTTGCCGCTTCTCTAAGCCCAAAATGGCTTCACACAGTTGATTCTTTTTGGCAATCGACTGCAGGCTCGCCAAGGCTTCCCGCTTATTGTAAAAAAGGCCATATAAATTATCTTGTTTGCCCGGCTCTAAATCCTGGTGATTCACGAGCTGCAACTGAATGTGCTGAGCAGATTCGAGAAGCTGCCATGCGCACAAGTCTTTGGAACGACGCAACTTAATGTTAAAGGTGGGCAGCTTTTCTTTAATCAGGCGCGATTCCAAAATAAGGGCGCCAAATTCCCCAGCGGTTTCGATCCAATCAATATCACGAACCTGCATGGCAATTTTCATTTCTTTGCGGTTGGTCAGTGCTGCATGAAAGTGCCCTTTCACCCGCGCGCGCATATCAATGCTCTTGCCGATATACAGAGGCTGTCGATTTTCTGCGTAAAACAGATAAACGCCGGGACGACTTGGAATCTCCTCTACGAGCGCTTTATCGATGTGGACTGGCAGACTCGAGCTACCCAGTAAATAATCCACCTCCTCCTGCAGTCGCTCTGGCCCAAACAAGCGAATGCACTCTTGCCAAAAGTCGTAGAGTAGTTTGGCATCATCTAAAGCGCGGTGGCGATTAGCAACCTGCAGGCCATGCACCGCAATCAGAGTATCTAAATTATGGCGTGCTTGATTGGGAAATAAACGCCGAGATAACTTCACGGTACACAGCACCTTGGGTGAAAAATCAATCCCGATTTTTTTAAACTCGGCTTTGATGAAGCTGTAATCAAAGCGGGCATTGTGGGCAATAAAAATCTTGTCTTTAAGCTCCATATACAAGGCATGCGCGATCTCTGTAAACGGGGGTTGCGTCGCCACCATCTCGGGGGTAATGCCGGTGAGGTTTTGGATGTTCTTCGGAATATAGGTTTCTGGATTGACTAAGCGCGACCATTCCGAAACGCCATCGGAATCGAGGGTCAGAATGCCAATCTCCGTAATGCGGTCGAGTTCTGCCCGTGAGCCCGTGGTCTCTATATCTACAAAGGCAAAGACCGAATCTGTCCGTGGCATGAATACCCAATCCCGCTGGTGTGTGGCAAGCCCGATTTATACCAAACAAACGCCTTCTGCGTTTGGCGAGAAGAAATGTATGCTGCCGGGATTAAAACAACAGCGCTAGTAGACGTCAGGGACGTACATTTCCTTGGGCACTGGGCCGCGAATGTAATCTGGGTTATGCACTCGCTCGGGCAGGATAACCGGGGGGTGCTCAATTTCCTGATGGGGAATTTGTGCAAGTAAATGCTGAATGCAATTGAGGCGCGCACGCTTTTTATCATTGGCAGCAACAATCCACCAAGGCGCCTCTGGAATATGCGTCTTTTCCAGCATCATCTCTTTCGCTTTGGTGTAGTCCTCCCAGCGACGGCGGGACTCTAGGTCCATCGGACTCAGTTTCCATTGCTTTAAGGGATCATGAATGCGTTGCGTAAAGCGGTTGTATTGCTCTTCATCTGAAATCGAGAACCAGTACTTAATCAAAATAATTCCGGACCGGATAATCATTTTTTCAAATTCAGGAACTGTATTTAGGAACTCGTGGTATTCGTCATCGCTGCAAAACCCCATGACTTTTTCAACGCCAGCGCGGTTGTACCAGCTGCGATCGAATAAAACGATTTCACCTGCGGCAGGCAGGTTCGCAATGTAGCGCTGAAAGTACCATTGGGTTTTTTCACGCTCAGATGGGGCTGTTAAGGCAACTACCCGGCATACACGGGGATTGAGGCGTTGTGTGATGCGTTTAATAGCGCCGCCCTTGCCTGCCGAATCTCGCCCTTCAAATAGCACAACTACTTTCAGTTTTTTATGCACTACCCAGTCTTGCAGCTTGATGAGTTCTTTTTGGAGGCGAAATAGCTCGCGAAAATAAACTTGGCGATTCAGGGAATTAAGCGATTCACTGTCATCGCTTAAGCGCAGATCATCCATCTCGAGCTCAAGCTCTTCATCCAGGTCATCCAGAATTTCTTCTTGTGCCCGCTTGTACCACTCCGCCAATTCTTCCTGATTGATAGCCAATTCAAGTTCCCCTAAATGATTTACTAAATCTAATCTTTTGATGTGACATTGTTTTGACACACAATTCTGTTAAACAGATTGGGTCGAAACAGCGTTACAAGGCCAAGTTTTGCTCAATCTGATTGCATGGCTTATTTCCAAAACTGCACAATATGCAACAGTCATTTTTACTGGCTTTATAGGGCTTTTTGCAATGCACACACCGGTGAAATTGCGTCGTAGCCTCAATTGGACTGGATAGCGTTTCAATTGAATGGCAGTGTGGGCACGTCAGAAACTGCAATGAATTCATCACATTAATGTAACTAGGGAATATGTCACTTATATGAATATCGCCACCCTTCAATGCATTCGCATTGCCTGCTTTCTAAGCCTAATGCTGCTGGGAGGCATTGCAAAGGCGGAGCCACTCCGTTTTATTGCCTTAGGTGATTTACCTTATCGTGCCCAAGATGAGGAGGCTTACTACGGCTTAATTCAAGAAATCAACCGGCAACACCCGCAATTTAGTATTTTTGTTGGCGACACCAAAAGTGGCGGCTCACCCTGCAGCGATGCCTACTTGCGCAAAATTCACGATTCATTCAAGCGCTTTGATCGCCCATTAATTTACACCCCCGGTGACAACGAGTGGACTGACTGCCATCGCCTAAATGCCGGCGCCTACGATCCCGTGGAGCGCCTACAATTTATTCGCGCCTTGTATTTCAAAGAGGCGAAGAGCCACGGTCAAAATCCCATTCCACTGATTCGCCAGGCAGATCTCCAGCCGCAATTTTCTGAGTTTGTGGAAAACGCCTATTGGATCTCAGGCAAAACGCTATTTGCGACTGTGCATATCGTCGGCTCAAACAACAACTTCGCTCAGCAAGCAGAGTATGTACCACGCAACCGCGCCAACTTAGCTTGGCTTGAAACCGTCTTTTCGGTAGCGAAGCAAGGGGCAATCGATCATGTGGTGTTGGCGTTTCAGGCTGACCTGTTCTACACCACGAAATCAGCCACTTCGGATCAAAGCGGCCTGCGCGACAGCATTCTCTTGATGAACAAAAAGTTAGCCGAATGGGCTAAGCCTGCCTTGATTATTCATGGGGATAGCCATCGCCTGATTATCGATCAGCCCTTTATGGGGACGAACACGAATAGCAGGCGCCCATTGCATCAAGTGTACCGAGTACAGGTGATGGGTGACGAGCAAGTGGAGGCGGTGGAAATTATCATCGACGGTAGTAAACACAGCCCATTTTCATTTAGGCCCTTATTACTACCGCCTAAGCCCTAATTAAGTACCGACCGGTTTACCGTCCTCACGCCAAACGGCAATCGTTGCCGAACGGGGTCTGGAAAATAAGTTCTGATCTGGCCAATCGCTATTTGCTTTTGGCTTGTCTGGATTGCTACGCTCGCTTGGACTCTCGCCTGGGTGCTGAATATTAATAAAAACCGTTTTATAGTCCGGCGTGAAATCCATCCCCGTGACCTCGCATCCGTTGGGGCCAATTAAGAAACGCCTAAATTCACCACTACTGGGGTCAGCTGCAAACATCATGTTGTTGGTAATACGGGCGTAAGGACCTTTGCCAAGTGCGCTCGATGCAATGTCGGTCTGCATCCACAGCATGCCACGTGGATCAAACCACAAGCCATCGGGAGAACCAAATACATCGCCCCGAATGTTCCCTTTTTGATTTGGATCTGACACTTCCGGATCACCAGCCAAAACAAAGA
>JBEBBK010000114.1:0-4741 GCA_041158405.1 Pseudomonadota bacterium | reverse complement strand
GAGGTCTTGGACATCGGGGCCAGTATTGGTAAAGCTCCAGGCAATACTATCCGTTCTGCCAAGTACTACTGCTGGAATACCAGGCAGGGTAGCGCCAATAACATTTATTCCCGGTGCCTCTAGGCGAGCGAAGTACCACAGTGCCGGAGCCGATAAACCCAAGTGCGGATCATTTGCGAGGAGTGGTTTACCGCTGGTCGTCCGTTTGCCGCTGAGCGCCCAATTATTCGAACCAATACCTTCAATGCCCCCCGGCAATAGCGCATGCAATAACTGATCTTGTCGCGTATCCGGTTGCCGCACATCTTGAATACCCAGGGGCTTGATGGACTGACTGGCATCGGTGCCGGCAAAAATGCCCATGTTTTTATACAGGGCCGCAAAATCCATCTTTGTTACGGGATTGCCTGGCGTATATGGCGGTAGGACTTCCCAAATTTGCTCCGTGCTCAGATCACGCGATAACTCCAAACGCTGCAATTCTTTTTGCCAGTTGCCGCCCAAATCCATCGCCATCATCAGCATCCACGCGATGCTATCGGTTGGAGACCAATGGCCTGGTTTCGAACGAGTCAAAAAGTATTCAATTGGTAAAGCCCAGCCCAATTTAGCATTGCCTGCATTTACGCCATCGGCATAGGCTTGCAACAAGCGTTTAGTCTCTACCGGGTAGCCCTCATATTGCCGTTCGGCACTGTATTTAATTCCGACAGTACGAATGAAGCGATCAATTTTCAGGGTATCTTCACCGAGGATTTCGGAGAGGCGGCCGGCGGCTAATCTGCGGTTAATTTCCATTTGCCACGAACGCTCAGTTGCATGCAAATACCCAAGCGCAAATAGGGCGTCACCCGCGGTAGCCGCTTTGATGTGGGGAATGTCGCTGGCATCAAAGCCAATATTCACAGCATCATTCAGGCCCAGTATCTGCTGGCTGCCAGAGGGGCTATTCTGGGTAGAGGCGAGATAGATTAAGGCAATGCAAGCAAACAAGGCAATCATGCTGGTAATGGCGAATACCATCCATTTGAAGATACGAAATAGCAAAGAGTTGCGCCGGGTTGTTATCACCATGGACCCATTTTAATTTGGAAATAAAAAACCCCGCTTGCGCGGGGTTCTTACAAAAACTGGAGTTACTATTTGTAAAGCACTTCGGGTAGCCACAAACCAATGGCAGGGAAGGTGTAGAGCAATACAATCGCCAGAATCTGAATGCCCATAAATGGCAGCATGCCAGCAAAAATCTGGTTGAGGGTTACGTGCGGAGGCGCAACGCCCTTCAGATAGAAAGCCGACATCGCTACGGGTGGCGATAAGAATGCAGTTTGCAAATTCAGTGCAACTAGCAAGCCAAAGAACAATGGATTGATACCAAAGTCATCGAGTAATGGGACGAAGATCGGCATGAAAATCACGATGATCTCAGTCCACTCGAGTGGCCAGCCAAGGAAGAAAATAATGACCTGAGCCAGGATCAAAAACTCCATTGGGCTGAGACCTAGGGACAAGACCCACTTTTCTACCAAGGTTTGACCGCCGAGCAGGGCAAATGCTGCCGAGAAGATCGAGGAGCCAACAAAAAGCCAGCAGACCATTGCTCCCGTTTTGGCCGTCAAGAAGACCGACTCTTTAATGATTTGCATATTGAGTTGTTTGTAGGCCGCCGCTAAGAGGACGCCGCCAATTGCCCCAATCGCTGCCGCCTCAGTTGGTGTGGCAAGGCCAAACACAATTGAACCCAGTACAAACAAAATCAATATGGCCAATGGGAAGAAGGAGCTCAAGAGCATCTTGAAAATCTCCAGACGCACCCAAGTGAGCAGCAAGTAATAAATTGCCAGCATGGCCGCAAAGATTGCAGTCATCACCCAGAACCAGGTTGGCGCGTCGCGTGGCTCGAGTGCTTTTGCGGCTGCAGCTTCTGCAGCTTTAGTTTCATCCGCACTCATCATTGGAGCTGCAGGAGCTGCCGCTGGCTTATCTTCTTCTGAGCCAGGTGGCAACGACAGGCCGCCGCTATCGGCTTTCTCAGCGCCCGGAGGCAAGGATAGGCCGCTGCTCGACTCCTCAGTCGCGCCACTACCCGCATCGCCCATCTGCATTAATTCCATGCCAGCAACAGCTTCCACAGGGGCGGTAACCACCTTGTAAATCGAGCCAGTAAAGAGTGCAAAAACTAAGAGCGGTAGTAAAGCAATCAGCAGGGACTGAAGCAACTCAGCAGGGCGTACATGCAAATTACGTTTGCCTTTTAGAGCAATCAAAATCGCTGGAATAACTTTCTGACTAATCTTTTCACCGAGCTCGGTGTAGCTCATCGGCAAGGGAACTTTGCGCTCTTCCAGTGACAGAGGGGGCATTAATTTAGGCTTGAATTTAGCCAAAATAATGACGTAACCGATGTACAAACCGGCCAACATAATTCCGGGGAAAAATGCGCCAGCATAAAGCTGAACCACTGAAACGCCTGCGGTTGCGCCATAGACAATCAGCAGTACCGAAGGTGGAATCAAAATACCTAAGCAACCACCGGCGGTGATGCAACCAGCCGATACGCGGGTGTCATAGCCTGCCTTGAGCATGGCGGGGAAGGCCAATAGACCCATCAAGGTAACTACCGCACCCACAATACCGGTAGCGGTAGCAAAAACAGCGCAGGTAAAGATGGTGGCAACGGCTAAGGAGCCAGGAACGCGCACCAAGGCTAAGTGCAGCGAGCGGAACAACTTTTCAATTAAGTTGGCACGCTCGACTAAGTAACCCATGAACACGAATAGCGGAATGGAGATCAACACATCGTTGGTCATCACCGCATAAGCCCGCTGCACCATCAGAGACAAGGTGTTGTTGAGCGCTAGTGATGGATCTGCATAGCTATAGGAGATGAAGGTAAAAATCATGCCCATACCCATTAAGGTAAAGGCAGTGGGGAAACCTAGCATGATGGCAACTACCACCAGGGAGAGCATGAGCAGGCCCATATGGCCGCTCTCAATATTGCCCCAAGGAAGCAAGACAATGGTCGCCAGCACGACCAAGGCCATGATGATGAAGCCGAATAATAGTTCCTTACGCATTGGTTTTCTCCTTATCTAGGCCAACCATTGCTTTGAGCTTGTCAACGTCCACCTCTTCCACGTCCTGCTCCCTCGAAGGCCATTCGCCTTGCTGAATGCAGACGATACAGCGAAAGATTTCGACTACGCCTTGCAGCAGCAGAATAACGCCTGCAAGGGGAATAATGGTTTTAAAGGGATATAGCGGTGGACCATCGGCTGTAATCGATGAGTGCTCTAAGATTTTCCAGGAATCTTCAGCAAATCCGTAGCCGGCATAGGCTAAGGCAATCACGCCCGGAATAAAGAAAACGATATACAAAATGAGGTCAAAAATCGCTTGGGTGCGGGGTTTTAAGAACCCGTACAGAATATCGCCGCGCACGTGGCCATTTTTGGAGAGGGTGTAAGCACCTGCCATCATGAACATGGTGCCGTACATCATGATCATGGCGTCAAACGCCCATGCATGGGGACTATTTAGGACATAGCGGCTAAACACTTCATAGCCAATTAAGGCAGTTAAGCCAACGACGAGCCAGGAAAAAAACTGGCCGATCCATGTAGACAATCGGTCTACCGTTAAGAATAATTTTTGCACTTTTAAGACTCCAGGCATTTAAACCATAAAAAATGGGGTGGTTACCTTCGCAACCACCCCATATTGCTACTGGGCGCTATTTTAAGCCATGCTTAAAAGTTGTGCCACATTTCTCAATTAGGCCTTTTTAGCGCCGGATGGGAAATAGTGATCAAAAGCCATGCGACGTGAGGTATTGGTGTCCAAATCCCATTTCACAGCACGCTGGGCAAACGCTCTTTGTGAGTCAACAATCTTCTTAAAGAGTGGGTTTTCAGCGGATTTCTTGGCTACCACTTCGTCGAACACTTTGAGCTGGTTGCGCAAAATGCTGTCTGGCGTTTTGTAGAACTTGACGCCTTGGGTCTTTTGCATTTCGTCATAGGCCTTGGAATAGCGATCAATCGCTTTCCAAGACATGTCAGAAGAAGCTGCTTCGACGCAGTTGTCCAAGATGGCGCGTAACTTAGGCGATAACGCGTTGTACTTGGTACCGTTGAACAGAATCTCAAACTGCTCTGCATTCTGGTGATAGCTTTGCAACATGCAAACTTTAGATACGTCTGGGAAGCCCAATTGACGATCAGAAGAAGCGTTGTTGAATTCAGCTGCGTCGAGCAGACCACGATCCATCGCAGGGATAATTTCGCCGCCTGGCAAGGCGTTTACAGAAACACCCATGGCAGTAAACATGTCAATCGAAATACCAACGGTACGGTACTTCAGGCCTTTCAGATCTTCTACTTTAGCGATAGGCTTTTTGAACCAACCGAGTGGCTGTGATGGCATTGGGCCATATACATAGGACTTCACGTTGGCGTTAACTACCTTGTAGAGCTCATCTAACAGTGCAGCGCCGCCGCCGTACTTGTGCCAGGAGAGGAGCATGTTAGCGTCCATACCGAAGGATGGGCCTGATCCCCACAATGCCAAGGCAGCATTCTTACCGTAGTGATATACCACCACGCCATGGCCACCGTCCAAAGTACCTTTGGATACGGCATCGAGCAAACCAAATGCAGGAACAACAGCGCCGGCTGGCAATACTTCAATTTTCATTTCGCCGCCGGTCATGTCATTGACCTTCGTAGCGAAATCTACA
>JBEBBK010000113.1:0-4743 GCA_041158405.1 Pseudomonadota bacterium | reverse complement strand
CTTTCACTTCTTGCATATTGGATTTGAGTTTTTCAAGCAAAGCGTCGTTTGGAGCTACTGTCACTACTGGCATTTTTTCTGTAACCAATGCCAATGGGCCATGCTTTAACTCGCCGGCTGGATAGGCTTCTGCATGTATGTAGGAAATCTCTTTGAGCTTTAAGGCGCCTTCAAGGGCAATCGGGTAATGTAAGCCTCGGCCCAAGAAAAGCGCATTTTCACACTGAGCAAAGGCTGCGCTCCAAGCAATGATTTGCGGCTCTAGGGCCAACACTGCAATCAAGGCCTTGGGCAGGTGCCGCAAAGCCTTTAGTGCACTTTTCTCTTCTGCTTCACCAATACGACCCTGGCGTTTGGCAATTGACATCGTCAATAAGTAGAGCGCAAGCAATTGGGTAGTAAACGCTTTGGTTGAAGCCACTCCAATTTCAGTGCCCGCCTTCGTTAGAAAGCGCCAATTGGTTTCGCGAATCATGGCGCTACTTGCCACATTACAAATCGCCAAGGTCATCGTGTGGCCAAGTTCTTTGGCGTGACGCAGGGCGGCTAAGGTATCCGCCGTCTCGCCCGACTGCGATACCACCACAATCAGTGTCTTGGGATTTGGTACTGAAGTACGGTAGCGGTATTCGCTGGCAATTTCCACTTGCGTCGGCATTCCTGCAATCGATTCAAGCCAATACTTGGCAACGCAAGCCGAGTAATAACTAGTACCACATGCCAAAATCAGAATCTGATCAAACTCCTGCCAGGCCTGTGGATCTGCATTAAAAAGATCAGGTCCAAAATGCGTAACATTGGCAAGCGTATTAGCAATGGCTGTAGGCTGCTCAAAAATTTCTTTTTGCATGTAATGCTGATATGGCCCTAAATCAACGGAGTCCGCTTGGGCTGGCATTGGTTTATGCACGCGCTGAACCAATTGGCCATTGCCATCGGTAATGCTGACCTGATCGGCTTTTAAAACCGCAACATCACCTTCTTCTAAATACAGCATCGTCTTTGCATGCCCTGCGAGTGCCAAGGCATCGGACGCAATAAAGTGCTCATTCTCGCCAAAAGCAACAACCAGTGGAGAGCCAACACGCGCTCCAATTAAGGTATCAGGGCAATCTTGCGCAATGACGCCGATAGCATAGGCACCGTGCAAGCGCGGCAATACAGCACGTACCGCAAGGGCAATATTACGACTGGGTTGTGCAATATAAGTTTGGTGAATTAAATGGGCAATGACTTCAGTGTCGGTCTCTGACTCAAATACATAGCCTGAGGCCATCAACTCAGCGCGTAATACATCGTAGTTTTCAATAATGCCGTTATGTACGACTGCAACTAACTGATTGGATATGTGGGGATGGGCGTTGTGGGTATCCGGTTTGCCGTGGGTTGCCCAGCGTGTATGGGCTATACCTAAAGTGCCCTGAAACTGATTGCCTTGTTCGGCTAGTTCAGCAACCCGCGCAGTTGTTCGCGCCCGCTTAATCGGGTGCTTTGCATCAGCCGAATCAATAACGGCAAATCCGCACGAGTCGTAGCCACGGTATTCTAAGCGACGCAAACCTTCAATTAGGATAGGAACGATATTTTTGCGTGATGCCGCGCCAACAATGCCGCACATTATTTTTTGGCCTTTGCCGTTTTTTTGGCAGTCGCTTTTTTGACAGCATCTTTTTTACTGACGGCTTTCTTTTCTTGCTTAACGGGACGCTGCCACTGGATGGACAGTTGCTTTGCGCGCGATACCGTTAACTGATTGGCTGGTGCATCTTTTGTTAAGGTTGTACCCGCACCTAAGGTCGCTCCACGCCCGACTCTAACCGGGGCAACAAGCTGTGTATCGGAACCAATAAAGACATCGTCCTCAATAATGGTCTGGTGTTTATTGACGCCATCATAATTGCAGGTAATGGTGCCAGCACCGATATTGACGCGTGCGCCCACAATCGAATCACCAACATACGCCAAATGGTTTGCCTTGCTATTGGAATCAATCTGGCTATTCTTAACCTCAACAAAATTACCAATATGCACGTCATTCGCTAAATTAGCGCCAGGCCGTAAACGGGCGTAGGGTCCAATAATGGAATTGGCCCCAACCACCGCCCCATCTAGATGACTAAAGGCATGGATTGCAACCTGTTTGCCAATCGCACTATTGCGCACGACGCAATACGGACCCACTCGCGTTCCTGAGTCCAGCGTGACGTTGCCCTCAAAAACACATCCGACATCGATGACCACATCAGTCCCGCAGCTCAGGGTACCGCGCACATCAATCCGTGCTGGATCGAGCAAGGTTACGCCCGCCTCCATTAATTGCATCGCAATCACGTGCTGATGGGTGCACTCTAACGCCGCTAATTGATCGCGGCTATTCACACCAATGGTTTCCCATTCAAAATCGGCTTGGGCTGAACGAATCGGAACATTGTCTCGCGCAGCCATTGCAATCACATCCGTTAAGTAATACTCGCCTTGTGCATTGCTCGCCTGCAATGATTTAAGCCATTTCTTGAGGCGGCCGCTTGGCAACACCATGATGCCAGTATTAATTTCAGTAATGCTTTTTTGTTGGCGGTCCGCATCCTTTTCCTCAACGATGCCTGTGACAGCACCCTCGGTGTCACGCAGGATACGGCCATACCCTGTTGGGTTTTCCATTTGCTGCGTCAGCAGGGCTAGGGCGGAGTCACTTCCGCGCTTACCATCGGCTAGTGTGACTAAACGCATCAAGGTTTTATTCGAAATTAAGGGAACATCGCCATAAAGCACTAAGGTGGGCGCATCTAGATCAAGCTTAGGCAGTGCTTGCAAGAGCGCATGGCCGGTGCCTTTTTGCTCTTTCTGCATCACAGTCACTACATCAGCAAATCCTGGACGCTCTTTTTTAATCTGTTCTAGGTAGGCGGTAATGTTATTTGCGCCATGGCCAATCACAACGATGGGTTTTGTTTTGGACTTGCCGACGAGTTGATTGGCGGTAGCCAGAACATGCTCCAGCAAGGGTCTGCCGGCAAGGGTTTGCAAGACCTTCGGCAAAGCCGATTTCATCCGCTTTCCCTGTCCTGCAGCCAGTATGACTATATTCATGATGTTAATTATAAACACTGCGAATTAGGGTACCGCAGGCAAGTTCATCGAGTTCAGACTCATCGATTCCGCGATCACCCGGGGATCTGGCCCCCAAATTACCAAGAGCTCCCCCGACGCTACCATCAACATCTAAATTGGTGAAATCAAATGCCTCGCGGTCCATTAAGTGCGATGGCACGATATGGTGCATCGCCCGAAAGAGATTTTCTACCCGGCCTGGATACTTCTTTTCCCAATCGCGGAGCATTTGCTTCATCGCACCACGTTGAAGATTGGGCTGACTTCCACATAAATCGCATGGAATGATGGGGAACTGCATATCGTCTGCATAACGCTCTAGTAACTTTTCAGGGACGTAGGCGAGCGGTCGAATCACGATGTGCTTACCGTCATCGGATCGCAGCTTAGGTGGCATGCCCTTCAATTTGCCGGCATAAAACATATTGAGTAGTAGGGTTTCTAAAATATCATCGCGGTGATGGCCAAGAGCAATCTTCGTGGCGCCCAATTCATCGGCAACGCGATACAAAATACCGCGCCGTAAACGAGAACACAAACCACAGGTTGTCTTGCCCTCTGGTATCACTCGCTTCACAATACTGTAGGTGTCTTGCTCTTCAATGTGAAAGGGCACGCCTAAGGACGTTAAATAGTTCGGCAGTGTTTCTGCTGGGAAATTTGGTTGCTTCTGATCTAAGTTCACTGCAACGATTTCAAATTGGATTGGCGCTCGCTCGCGCAGCTTGAGCAAAATATCGAGCATTGCGTAGCTGTCTTTTCCGCCCGATACACACACCATCACTTTGTCGCCATCCTCGATCATGCCAAAGTCACCAATCGCTTGGCCAACTAAGCGCGAGAGTTTTTTCTCGAGTTTGTTTTCTTCAAACGCTGCTTTGCGAGGATCGTTCACAAACTTACCTTACCGTAACCGAATCTTTGATTCGAAACACCTCAACGCCCACCGAGTGGCAGTCGGAATAGACGTCTGGCTTAGCGGTGGAAACACGGACTGCCATCACGTTGGGGTGAGCTAGCATGGCTGCAACAATATCGTCGCAAAGCGTTTCTTGTAAATGGATGTGGCCTTTCTGGGCTCGGGTCCGAATGGTCTCGCGCATGAAGTCGTAATCAAGCACTTCATCCAAAGTATCTTTTGTTGGTGTATTGAGTGCAAACGGAATATACAGATCAATATTGAGAATCACCCGCTGCTCTGCTTTTTTCTCAAAGTCGTGTACGCCGATATTGATATAAATCTCATAGTCCCGTAAAAATAAACGGCGGCAATTGAGCAAGGAGGGGTGCAGCATAGCATCTAGCATTCTGTAAAGCCTATTCTGTTTTAAACATAACATCGCGTGAGGATGGCATTAAATGCTGGCCTCCATCGACGTAAATCGTGGTGCCCGTAATCGCATTCGACTCTGCAATAAAAACTGCCGTTCTCGCAATATCGATTGGAGTAGATGAGCGCTTTAATGGCGTCATTGTGTGGGCTGCCTTAAAGCCATCCTCAGACTGCGGCCCGGACGGTAAGGAAATGCCGGGCGCCAATCCAACAACGCGCAGATAGGGGGCGAAATCCATCGCCATCATCTGGCTCGCACACTCTAGCGCACCCTTCGATAGGGTGTATGAAAAATAATC
>JBEBBK010000112.1:0-4752 GCA_041158405.1 Pseudomonadota bacterium | reverse complement strand
AAGTGCAAAAAGAGGCTGAGCCCCCATTGCATAAATATCGGATATTGCATTGGTTGCTGCAATGCGACCAAACTCAAATGGATCATCTACGATAGGCATAAAGAAATCAGTCGTAGCAACAATCGCCTGATTTTCATTAATTTGATATACCGCCGCATCTTCATTGTTGTCCGAGCCTGCTAATAGCGCAGCAGGCAGGTTGCGTATCGGTGAAGACTTGAGGATGTCGCTTAAGACGCCTGGCGCAATCTTGCAGCCACAGCCTCCGCCATGCGATAAAGAGGTAAGGCGTCCGTTATAGGCAGTGGTCATATGATTTGATATTGAGTAAAAAAAGAGTAAAAAGCTGAGATTACATGAGCTTACTCAATTTAGAGTAAACACGTGCGAAACCCACAAAAATGGTCGCTTCTATTCCGCCCATAAAAGTTACGAAATGCACTTCGCCTTAAGCGCTCTGGGGTGAACATGCTCCAACCCTTCAATACCTGATAGTTGCCGTCAAACCACGGCTTTGAGTAATCGGTATAGGGATCAACAGTAAAACCAGGAAAGGGTGCAAAGGTGCTGCAAGTCCACTCCCATAGATTGGAGGGCTGCCATGGCATGTGTTTTTGCGACATCAATAGACTGAGCTCATGCTCGCTGGGTAGGCGCACGTGATTGTGTTCGCAAAAAAGCTGGGCATCTAGATAGCTAATGTGGCGTACTACAGATGTAGGATTTAACGGTAGCCATTGATTAAAAAAGCGCTCTAACCAAACATCCCCATCCTTCTTCCAGTGCGATGGTGGCGCTACAGACTTGGAATTAGAAAGTTTTCCATGGGATTCTAGAAAATCGAGGTAGTCGCCATTGGTGACTGGTTTATTTGCTATATCAAAAGCAGGAAGTTCAATGGGGTGCGCCCACTTTTCATTGTCAAAAATAAAGCCAGAACCTCGCTCAGAGCCAGCGTGTATTGCATTTTCTGGAAAATGAATCCAAGTTTGTTTATTGTCTAGAAGCGTGCTTGGGATTGAGAAGGGCGCAAACGGCATGGAGCGCCCCATGGTCTGCCACATGTAGGCAAAAGCCTCGTTGTGCATATCCTGATGAAAAATCGCCAGCTGAACAAAGTAGGCAGTTTTATCATCAATAGGTTTACTTAGTAGCTGTTGGGTATTTTCAATAACCCGTTTGTTGTACTCGAGAAGACTCTCTAAGGATGGGATTGGCGCAGACCAACGATCTTCGTGTGCCATCTCCGAAGAGTTGAATAGGTAATCGGCATCCTTCATGAGGGGCTGCATATTTTCCTGACCATCGCGGTGCACCCAAAATTCATGAAACCAAGTTAGGTGACCAAATTCCCAAAGGGGGGGATTGAGAATATTGAGCTGGGGAACTAACTGATCTGCTGCAGAGGTATTGACCAGAATTTGACGGGTGATGGCATTACTTTCCTCAAGCCACTGCGATAAGGTCGACGCAGGTGGATACGGAGAATACGTAAGGTAATCCTTGGTTAAAGATTCAGGCATAGAGTATGTTAGTTAAACTTTAGCTATTTGAGTCTGGAAGTTGATTAAGGTAAGTTGTTTGACCTCGCATGAGATAACCCAGTCCTTTACTGTTCCCTTCATTGCAAGGTAGTGCGATGATGTGCGATGGGCATCAATTGCTTTTTGATCGTGATAAATCTCATAGAGGTAAAACACGGTAGGGTTTTTTTCATCCCTGCATACATCAAAGCGATCGCACCCCGGCTCATTATTCAGAGAGGCCTGTGCATTGATTAGGATTGCCTTTTCAAAATTCACCACCCACTGCTCATGAATAACAAATGTGACCGATAGAATTTCTGGCATAACCTGGCTCCTCATGGTTGCGTATTTACTTCCAGTGATTATCTTCCATCAACTTGGGCTTTTAGTGGGGCGCTGGCGTGGTGGTTCCAGATCAGCCAAGCGCCAGAGGATGCGATAAGGATCATGCCAATGACGCTCCAACCATCTGGCAGCTCGTTAAAGATCAAGTAACCGTAGGCAACCGCCCAGATTAATTGTAAAAATACCAGCGGCGTTAGTTGATGCGGGCGCATTTGGTAAAAAGCCAATACCACCAGCAGGTGGGCTAAACCGCCCAGTAAACCCAATAGGGCAAATAGCATCCAAGCCGTTGTAGATAAATTTGGGAGCGGCTCTGCAAATGGCAGTAGTGCACTCGCTGCCACCAGACCAACCAAGCCGCTATAGAAAAAGGTGGTGTAAGCCGAGTCTTGGGTGAGCTTTCGGGTGATGAGCTGGAAGATGGCATTCACCAAGGCCATCAGCACCAGCAGCAGGGCGGCCCAGTGGTAAATCGCTGTACCAGGCCTAGCAATAAATAAGATTCCTAAAAAGCCGACACCCGCAATCAGCCATTCTTTTGGTCCCACATGTTCACCCAGAATGGGTCTCGATAGAATTGCCACCCAAATTGGCGCTGTAAATGTGATCGACGATGCTTCGGCTAGGGGGAGCCAATAGAGCCCCGCAAAGAATAAGGTCGATGTGGCAACGAGCAAAACGGATCGAAACAGTTGCAGTTGAAGATGGTGGGTCTTCCAAAAATGGGTGCCCAAGAAGTACAAGGCCACCGGCACTGCCAATAGGCATTGACCAAAAAAACGGGACCACACAACGGCGATCAGATTGGTTTCTTGAACCAGTATTTTGGCAATGGCATCGAGGGTAGCAAATAAAATGCCACTGAGTATGAATAGAAAGACGGGCGACTTCATTTAATTTTCTGCTACCCCAGCTTCACTGCAAATCCATTTGGTAAATTGCTGTATTTTTTTACTGTTTTTAGTATTCGACCGAAACGATATAAAATGCGTTTTATCCGTAGTGGATAAAAAGACATCTGCCCCAAGCACGACAAGCTCCCCGCGTGAGAGTTCGCGCTCAGCAAAGCGCGTACTCTCCAGTACTGCGCCCATACCATCGACCGCTGCTGAGATGGATAGGGCAGCGCGATCAAATGCCATCTTCCGAGTGGATGGGTTTTTCAGGTGATTGCGTTCGAACCATTGCCCCCAGGTGTGGTGATTTAGAGAAGACTCGATCAGAGTGAGTCGGCACATCAGTTCTTCTACAGGAATGCTTGGATCAATCAATTCGGGAGCGCACAGCGGTGCAATCGTTTCATCCCCTAAGGAGAGGGATGTAATGCCTGGACCCACTCGGGCTGCTTGGTATGAAATGGCAATATCGATTTCTTGGTTTTGTAATAAATCAATTGGCTCTGCACCCGAAGTGAGCCGAATCGTAATGTCTGGATTTTTCTTGATGAATCCAGGCAATCGCGGGCTGAGCCACTTTGCAGCAAAACTAGGCGAGCAGTGCAGTGCCAACACTTGCGCGCTGGGCGCTAGCGTCACTTCATTACAGGCCGATTCGATCACATCAAATACGCGCGATAACGAATCAAGAAGACGACGTCCTTCTGCGGTAGGCTCGACCGTGCGATTTTTACGGAGAAACAGGGCTTTGCCAAAATGGTCTTCGAGGTCGCGGATTTGGTGACTGATGGCAGACTGGGTCAGGTGGAGTTCTTTAGCGGCCAGCGTAAAGCTTTCCAGGCGCGCAGCAGCCTCAAAGGCGCGTAATAGAGTGAAGTTTGGTATTTTCCTCATGTAAATATTATATACATGATTTTTATTCATCTATTCATGAAAAAGCTTTGTTTGTCAGGATCGTTTAGAAAGACCATCATGCTTATATTAGGCGCCCTGATTAGAAGGGGATTGCCGGAATAAACCAACGTGCATAAAGGAATAAAGATGGCTCACACAATCGAACGCGAACGTAAATTGGACCTGGGTGGCAGAGAGTCTATTTATCAGCCAGAAGATACGAGCTTGATTTACCCATACCAGCCTAAATTTAAGTCATTTGAAGAAGAGCGGCAGCATTTGAAAGAGCGCTTGGTAGCAGCATGCAGGGCATTTGCATTGGAAAAGTTTGATTATGGTTTTGCCGGCCATTTAACCGTGCGTGATCCAGAGCATCGCAATCGATATTGGACTAATCCAATGGCGGTGCACTTTGATCAAGTGAAAGTCTCGAATTTAATCTTGGCAGACCATGAAGGCAATGTGCTGGAAGGCAAGCATGCACTTAACCGCGCTGGCTTTGTATTGCACGCAGCAGTGCATGAGAAACACCAAGACATCGTCGCCATGTGTCACGCCCATACCGTGTATGGAACTGCATTTGCTGCGCTAGGCAGGCCACTCGATCCGATTTCGCAGGATGCGGCCGCATTTTTTGAAGACCACATGGTCTTGGCAGAACAAGCCGGGCAAGTGGCGGTTGAAGACAACGCCGGCTATAACGTGGCGGGTTCATTGAAAAAAGTCAAAGCCATTATTCATCGCAATCACGGTTTGTTAACAGTGAGTCGCCACAGCATTGAGGCTGCAGCATTTTGGTTTATTGCGCTCGAGCGTTGCTGCAAGCAGCAGATGCTCGTTGAGGCGACTGGTATTAAGCCAAACTTGTTAACGCCAGAGGTGGCGCGTTATAGCCGTGAGCACGTTGGTAGCGAGTACATTGGCTGGCTTCACTTTCAGCCGATTTGGGGCTACCTGAAAGAAAATCAGCCCGACATGTTTGCCTAAGTTGGGTGCGTAACAAATTGATTTACGACTGAACTGATATCGATTGAAAGGGCATGCAATGCCAAACAAGCAAGAGCAAGCGGATAAAAAGGTAGGCGCATCGG
>JBEBBK010000111.1:0-4761 GCA_041158405.1 Pseudomonadota bacterium | reverse complement strand
CGGCAAATAACACGCTGATCCAGAATAAAACGCCACCGCTCTTTTGCTTGCCACCGCTCCTAAAGTTAACGCTTGTCGACTATAAGGAAATCATTGCCCTGGGCATAAAAGACATTCCAGCCAATAGGCTAAATCGTGGAGCAATGGATATTGATGGAGTTATGTTGAAAAAATTAATTCAACTTTATCCCTGTGGCTACAACTAGTAGGCGTAGCTCGGCTGGTTGCTAATGCAAGTCGGGTGCTGCTGGCGGGCGATGTATGACATTGGGCAGGGGCTCAGAAAATCCTAAGCCTGATTTAGTTTGCGTAGACCAAGTGACCGACTCCCTGACTAAATCATCGATGCACAATTCCACAAAGCTCTCAGAACGTGGGGCGGCCCCTCTTGTTTTCAATTGATTCATCATCGCCTCGCAATTAAGGTATCTCAATTCATCCTAAGCCGAATTGGCGCGATTGAAAAGCCACATTCACTCGATTTCTTACCTCATGAAATTTAACTGTAACCCCTTCATTTATATAGGAAATTACAACTAAGAACTCGAGCATAAGGGGGCAGCAGAGCCAATAGAATAGATAAAGCCAATGGTTTCAATACGATAGGAGATAGAGCTAAGGCTGAGTTGAAATAAGCAATCGAACGCCTTAAATTGAATGTAAAGATTGCTTGATTGCTAAGTCAATATCATGCAGTCCGCAGTTTTTCTAGGGGCTTATTACAAAAAAATCGAAATGGGATGCTTAACGCATTAATAGGCGACTTAATGCGCCTCTGGCCTCGGGAACACCTAAATCCATGGCTGCTTGCAATAGGGAAGTGGCTTTCGGAATGTCCCCTACATGGCTCTTAACAACGCCAAAATTGTACGTTGCCTGCGCATTCTTGCGCCGTACCTCGCGCTCTAGCTCATCATATAGCGTTGCTAACTGACCTTGGTTAAGCTGATTTGCAAGGGCCATCATGCAGGGCTTTAAAAAGGTGGGGTCTAGCGCTCCTACTTCAAGCGACATGAAGGCCTCAAATGCCTGAGGATGAAGGCCTAGCTTTAAAAATTCCTCTGCTTGATAAAAGTTTTCGTTCTGCATTGATTAAACCGTAATCACTTCCCATGTGCCATTTAATTTAGCATGAAAAGGCTCATGGTATTGATAAAACTGAATGCCGCCAAAACGGCTATTTTCTTCTAGGATTTGATTCGATAAATCAACAATACTCGATGGCTGCCAATTAAAGTCGGGCTGCTCAACCCAAGCGCGGATACCCTCTTCTCTCTTAATAAAATGATCCATGGAGCCAATCATCTTCGTGATGTCCTCTCCATACGTAACAATTGCCCTTAAAAACCGTGGCGAGTCGAGGAAGGCAAGTTCAATGACGATATACGGCAAAGCAAACGCCAAGGCTTTGTGCTTTCTGGCATTGCGAAAATAAACCTGCTTCGTGATATCCCATGGCCTATCGGTACTATCCAGAGAGTAATCAAAAATCCAATGTTTGTTGTAAAAGAAAATGCACTGGCGACCTACAATTTCTTTCGTAATTGTCTTAACGTGCGTTTGCTCACGCAGCAAGCGCAACTGCTCATAAGGCTGCAGCTTTGGCTGTCCGGCGCTAGAATCTGCCGCTGAACTCATTCTGGCCTTTTAAATTGCTCAACTACTACACTGGCGTTATCGCCCAGGTCTCTATTAATACGATAAATAAAGTTTTGGTCGTATATGAAAAAATACGTACGCAGCAGCGGATCTGCCAAAACAATTCTCTTAAAGTTGCCTTCACTTAGTGCCTGAATGAGCTCTAATGTTTTTAGTTGATCAGCCTTAGACCCTGCATTCGAATTTTGTTGCTGAACGCGCTCTAATAAAACCGCTTTAGAAGTCGATCCTTCATAAAATGCAGGACAACATTGAATCACGCCCTTCGGCCTTACACCCACCCACGAAAAGTCATCATTCCCATACTTAAAGCTTGAGGCAGTAATAACCAATTTAAGCTTATTGTCCTGAGCCGCCCATGTGCCGATCCAACGCTCATTAATCGGCACGCTTGCAGGTTTTACGCCAGCCTCCACAGGAGCCTCCGCTGCAGGAATTGGAGCTACTGGCGTGCTATTAGGGCTCACTTGATCGGTATTGATCTGAGTAATGGGGCTCGCAACAACGGTAGCTGCCTCTTCTTTTTTACTTTGCGTTTTTGCATAATAAATGCCACCAATCACTAGCGCGAACAGAAGTAGGATAAAAACCATTGGTATACGATTGTTTTTTTCTACCGGTTGCGCTGCTAATCCCATATCAGCTGCTTTGATTGGGGCCGCCTCGCTAACCATAGTTTGAGGCGGATTGATCGGGTTCGGTTCGGGATTGCCATTGACTGCCGCAGATACCGCACTAACGTCTAAGGGAATAACTGGCTCGACGCGTTTACTTGGGCATTCAATCCCATGGGCAAAAATAAGTGCTTCTGCTGCGTTGGGAAATAAGCGCCCATGGCAAGAAATTTGATCAAGCACTGCATTTTTTTCAATTCGATACTTATTAAGCAAATACAGCTTATATCCATCCTGACTTAAATCGCGCGCGCCAGAATATTCTAGGGGTGACGGTAACTTTCGAAACGGATATAACAGGCCAAATGCAATCAGTAGTATGCCGATGAGCCACTTTAACTGCAGCAAATGAGTCCATTGGTCTTGTACAAAATTGCTGGGATCCGTATTTTTAAACGGCGAGTCCTCGGGATAAATGGATACAACAACCAAGGCCGCTCCGCAGACAAGCATGGCAACCTTTGCAATACGCTCCAGCGATTGGGGTTTTTGAGAAACATCGTGCATCTAAATTCCTTCGGTCACTGCGGTATGCTTTTTTACTTCTCTGGCTCATTCCAGTAGAAGCGGATAAATTTTACCCATATTCCTTAAGAGGAGCGGGTGGGTGCGGCACTCCTGATCTCATCGTCCTGGGCCGGTTTAATCGCTTCATCGGCTTCCGGCTCAGTTGAGGGGGCGCCCTCGCTATCAGACTCCCCTGCTTGTGGCAACTGCTCTGCTTTTTGCATCACCACCTTCACAAAGGTATCCGTTGTACCGAAGTTATCGACCCAATGAAAACATTCTAAAAATTGCTCTTTGGGCATAAAACGCAGATTGGAGTCACTTAAATTCTTGTACTCAACCAAAATAACACCGAGGGCATTGGGTGGATAAGTTTGCTTTACAGCAACCCGCACCCCATTGGCATCTTCAAAAATATCATTTCGTATAGGGTCGGTCATGGCAGTTCTAACGTATCAATTTGAGTTAATTGGCATGCATTACTTCAATCGGCGTAAAAATGCCGGTATAAAACGACGCTCTCGGGGTGCCCTAGGATCCGAATCAAAAGACGATGACTGCGGTTTTTCTGTTGATGGCTTTGCAGCGTATCCGCCATAGATCCCTAACTCCCTGGCACGCTCTCGGTAGTCATCTAATACGCTTACCTTTTTTACAATCTCGCGATTCTGTGAGGTTCCGGTTAAGGAGAGTGACTTTCGAATGGTCATTCTCTCTTCCACTTTTTTAGTTAGAAATTTCCCGAAATTACAAAAGTTTTCAGCCAGCGCTTGATTGGAGCCAACACAAAGGAAATCTTCATACACATAACTATCCAGATCGGCTGCTCGATGAATCGGCGGCGTAATGTGGCAATTCATTAAAAAATCCAAATTAGTAAAGGCGCCATGCAACGCATAGTTGGGCTCTACTCTGCTTGGAACAACCAAAATAAATTGCTTATTTACTGCTAGTCGAGCCATCCGCCGTTGCGCGTACTCCAGAATAAAAATTTCCGTGCTGGCCATCTCGAACTTAGAACCTGAGCTCGGCACCAAAACGATATCAAAGTCGAGCATAAAGTCATCGGACAATGTGGGATGCCACGTCAGATCTGAAATACTGATTTGCGCGCCTAAAGAATATTTACGCACTGCAGCTCGAGCACTCAATAAGGCAACGCCCGGATTTTCGTAATTAACATCTGCGCAATGTACGCGGACACCAATGTCTGGTGCTTTTTTAGCCCAGCGGGATGAAGATCCCTGCCGATCAAAATCAATCAGGGACACCTGTATGCTTTCCTGAAGCGCAAAATAGGCGGCCAAGTTCGCCGCAATCGTGCTCTTGCCCACTCCACCTTTTTGATTGGTGATCAGTATCTTAATAGGCTCATTTAATTGCGTAATCATCTTTGGGCGCTATGCAGTGGTTAAGGTGCTTCTGAATCAGTGCTGGTGGAGGAATCTTTTTCGCTTATCTTGGAAAGCTTGCCGCTCAGGCGCGCGCCGTGCTCTATACCAATCTGGGCATACACAATATCCCCATGGACATCGGCGCCGCTATGCAATTCAACGCGCTCGGATGCATGCACATTACCCTCAACGCGCCCCGCAACCAATACACGCACACCTGAAATATTACCTTGTACTAAACCGGTCTTGCCCAGCGCAATGCAGACATCAGCGCCATACTTTGTTTCAACATCGCCAATGATTGTGCCGTCAATACGCAAGCTTTTGGTGGCAACAATTCTTCCAAAAATTTCTAAATCGGGTCCGATGATGGATCCAAATGTTTCTCTTGAAGGATCCAGCAAGCGGATTGCATGACTTTGCTTGAGCGCCATGTCAGACTAGCATCACTAGCTCTTAATAAACTTTCCAGATACCTTGCTACCGCGCTGTATATGGATGTATTTATAACTAATCGTTCCATCAAC
>JBEBBK010000110.1:0-4769 GCA_041158405.1 Pseudomonadota bacterium | reverse complement strand
CAAAAATGGCATCAATCGGAGCTTGGTGCTGTTGCAAAATTTCCTGGGCGATGGTTCCTTGGCCGGCGATGACGTCCGGATCATCAAAGGGATGAACGAAGCTTAAGCCCCGTTTTTTCTCGAGTACCTTGGCGTGATCAAAGGCGTCGCTATACGATTCCCCAAACAAAACGAGTTCTGTCCAAGAGCCACCGCGGGCCTTGACTGCATCGATTTTGACTGCAGGGGTGGTTACCGGCATCACGATGACTGCCTTGCATTTCATCTTGGCGGCGGCGAGGGCTACACCTTGGGCATGGTTTCCGGCCGAAGCGGCGATAACGCCGCGTTTGAGGGCGGCAGGGCTCAGCTGCGCCATCTTGTTGTAAGCGCCGCGCAGCTTAAACGAGAAAACGGGCTGGTTATCCTCTCGTTTCAGGAGAATTCGATTGCCCAGGCGCTCCGTTAAAGCGGGCGCTAGCTCCAATTCAGTCTCGCGCGCAACGTCGTAAACGCGAGCCGTTAATATTTTCTTTAAATAGTTGATTGCCATGCGATGAGCGTACCACGGATGGCCTCTAAGCCCTTAGTTTTGCAAGGTTTTATGGGTGTTGTCAGCTAAATTAGGGAATTCCTGTCAGGATCGGATTACTCCTTTAAAATGCCTATTTAACGAATCCCACTCCATGAACGCCCCACTCGGATTAAATCAATTGCTCACTGCTGAGGCTGGGGAGCCCCGTTTACGGGAAATTCCGTACAACTACACCTCCTTCTCAGACCGTGAAATCGTTATTCGCCTTTTAGGGGCGGAGTCTTGGCGCGTACTTGATTCCCTTCGTGGTGTACGCAAAACGGGCCGTTCGGCGCGCATGCTGTTTGAGGTCTTGGGCGACATTTGGGTAGTGCAGCGCAATCCCTATTTGCAAGACGATTTATTGGATAACACCAAGCGCCGCAGTATGCTGATTAGCGCGCTCTGGCATCGCTTGGGTGAAGTCGAAAAAAGAATGACCGGCGATTCGGCCGAGCAAGTTGAAATCTTGATCAAGGCAGCGCGGACTGCGGTCGAACTCTTTGAGCAGAATTTTGAAACAGTTGCCCAGTTACGCAAGCGCGCAATAAAAGTATTGGGACGCCATACGGCGGCGGATAACGTCGCTTTTGACGGCATGTCGCGTGTTGCCCATGTGACGGACGCGACCGATTGGCGTGTTGAATACCCATTCGTTGTTTTAAAGCCAGATACTGAAGCCGAGATACCGGGCTTAGTTAAAGCCTGTATCGAGCTGGGCCTCACCATCATTCCACGCGGGGGTGGCACTGGCTACACCGGCGGCGCGATTCCTTTGGTCGCCATGTCGGCGGTCATCAATACCGAAAAGCTAGAACAAATTGATCCAGTAGTGAAAGTAAGCCTGCCTGGTTTAAATGAGCTGGTACCAACGATTTTCACAGGCGCCGGTGTTGTAACGCGCCGCGTTGCCGAGGCAGCAGAGCGAGTTGGTTTGGTGTTTGCCGTAGACCCCACATCAGCGGATGCGAGTTGCATCGGCGGTAATGTGGCGATGAATGCAGGTGGTAAGAAAGCCGTTTTATGGGGCACTGCCTTAGATAATCTCGCCAGCTGGCGCATGGTGGACCCTGAGGGGAATTGGCTCGATGTGATTCGAGTTAACCATAACTTGGGCAAGATTCATGATGCCGATGCTGCGCAGTTTGATCTGGTGTGGTCCGACGGATTGCAAGCGCCGGGTGAGAAGGTGTTGCGTCGCGAGACTCTGAACATCGAAGGCCATCGCTTTCGGAAAGCGGGTTTAGGCAAAGACGTTACCGATAAGTTTTTATCGGGACTACCGGGCGTTCAAAAAGAGGGCTGTGATGGCCTCATCACCAGTGCTACCTGGATTCTGCATCGCATGCCGCAATACATGCGCACCGTTTGCCTGGAATTCTTTGGACAGGCACGTGAAGCTATCCCGAGTATTGTTGAGATCAAAGCCTACCTTGATGGTTTAAGTCGTGAAGGTGGCCCTATCTTGGCCGGCCTTGAGCATTTAGATGACCGCTATTTGAAAGCGGTGGGCTATTCCACTAAATCCAAACGCAACACCTTACCGAAGATGGTATTGATTGGCGATATCGCTGGCGATGATGAGTCGGCAGTCGCCGCCGCAACCAGTGAGGTCGTGCGCATGGCTAACTTGCGCGTGGGCGAAGGCTTTGTTGCCGTTAGCCCGGAAGCGCGTAAGAAATTTTGGTTAGACCGGGCGCGTACCGCTGCGATTGCACGCCATACCAATGCCTTCAAAATTAATGAAGATGTGGTGATTCCGCTCGATCGCATGGGTGAGTACACCGATGGCATTGAGCGTATCAATATTGAGCTCTCCCTTAAAAACAAATTGCAATTACTCGATGCGCTGGAAGCATTTTTGCGCAAAGGTAATTTGCCGCTGGGTAAGGCTGATGAAGACGATGACATCTCCCCCGCAGAAATTCTAGGTGATCGTGTTGATGGGGCTATTGCACTGTTGCACCAGATGCGGACGCGCTGGTCTACTTGGTTGAATGACCTTGATCGTTTTTTCCCTGACTTACAAAACTACACCTTGCGTGCATCGTGGAAGACGGATGTGCGCGCGGAGCTGCGCATTATTTTTGGCGGCGCTGCTTTTGAACAGATTTTGGCTGAGCTAGAAAAGACCCACCAGGCTATTTTGCGTAAGCGGGTATTTGTGGCGCTACATATGCATGCCGGTGATGGCAACGTGCATACGAACATTCCGGTGAACTCGGATGACTATGGCATGTTGCAAGACGCACATCGCTCAGTTGATCAAATTATGGCTTTGGCGCGCTCGCTCGATGGTGTCATCTCAGGTGAGCATGGCATTGGTATTACCAAGCTCGAATATCTCAGCGAAGACGAGCTAAAAGATTTCAGGGCATACAAAAACCGCGTTGATCCCGAAGGCAGATTTAATAAGGGCAAGCTAATGCCCCATGCGGATTTGAGCATGGCGTATACGCCCAGCTTTGGATTGATGGGTCACGAGTCCTTGATCATGCAACAAAGCGATATTGGCGCGATTGCCGATAGCGTGAAAGACTGTTTGCGCTGCGGCAAATGCAAGCCTGTCTGCGCGACGCATGTGCCCCGAGCCAATTTGCTGTACAGCCCCCGCGATAAGATCTTGGCGACATCCCTGCTGATCGAGGCGTTCTTATACGAAGAGCAGACCCGAAGGGGGATTTCAATCCGCCATTGGGAAATGTTTGATGACGTAGCAGCCCACTGTACGGTCTGCCATAAGTGCGCTACGCCTTGCCCAGTCAAGATTGATTTTGGTGATGTGACCATGAATATGCGCAACTTACTGCGCAAGATGGGTCAGCAGCGTTTTAATATCGGCACAGCCACATCGATGTTCTTTTTGAATGCAAGTAATCCCGATACGATTCGCCTGACACGCAAATTAGTGATTGAGTGGGGTTACAAAGCGCAGCGCATTGCGAATAATTTATTCCGCAGCTTTGCCAAAAAACAAACGGCTACGCCGCCTGCAACGGTAGGAAAGCCGCCGATCAAAGAGCAGGTGATTCATTTCATTAACAAGAAAATGCCGGGGAACTTGCCCAAGAAAACAGCCCGAGCGCTCCTGGATATTGAAGATGCGAATTACGTCCCGATTATTCGTGATCCAAAAATAACGACTGCAGATACCGAGGCGGTATTTTATTTCCCGGGTTGCGGCTCTGAGCGTTTGTTCTCCCAAGTAGGCCTTGCTACTCAGGCCATGCTTTGGAACGTTGGCGTGCAAACCGTATTGCCTCCAGGCTATCTCTGCTGCGGCTACCCCCAGCGCGGCAACGGCGAGTTCGAAAAAGCAGAAAAGATGATTACGGACAATCGCGTTCTGTTTCATCGGGTGGCCAATACGCTGAACTATTTAGACATTAAAACTGTCGTGGTGTCCTGCGGTACCTGCTACGACCAATTAGCGGGTTATCAGTTTGAGCAGATTTTCCCTGGATGCCGAATCATTGATATTCATGAATACTTATTGGAGAAGGGCGTCAAATTAGAGGGCGTGACGGGCGTGCGTTACATGTATCACGATCCTTGCCATTCGCCGATGAAGTTGCAAGATCCACTGAAGACCGTGAATGAGCTGATTCAGACGGAAGACAAGCAAGCCATTTTGAAGAATGAGCGTTGCTGCGGTGAGTCAGGTACCTTAGCTGTGACACGCCCGGACATTTCCACGCAGATCCGCTTTCGCAAGCAGATTGAAATGGAAAAGGCAGCGACAAGCTTAAAGGCTGACTTTACTGGCGAGGTTAAGGTATTAACGAGCTGCCCATCTTGCCTGCAAGGTTTGTCGCGCTTTGATGCCGATAGCGCAACGACCGCAGATTACATCGTTGTTGAAATGGCGCAGCGCATCTTGGGTGACAATTGGATGCAAGATTACGTCGCCCAAGCTAATCAGGGCGGCATTGAGAGGGTATTGGTTTGATGATTCCAACAAATGTAGTGATGCACCAGCAATCCAAAGTATTGGAACTGAGTTATGAGAATGGCAGTTCATATCGCCTGCCCTTTGAATTCTTACGCGTGTTATCGCCTTCCGCTGAAGTTCGGGGCCATGGCCCTGGTCAAGAGACTCTGCAGACTGGCAAACGCAATGTAGGCATTAATGAGCTTGAGCCAGTCGGCCACTATGCGATTCGCCCGATCTTTTCAGATGGACATGATTCCGGATTGTTTTCATGGGAGTATTTGT
>JBEBBK010000109.1:0-4815 GCA_041158405.1 Pseudomonadota bacterium | reverse complement strand
CCATACACGCGGTATGGAATGCCCGATGAAAACAAGCCATGCTCAATAATGCGCGACTGGGCATTACTGCGATAGAGCAAGGCAATATCGCTACGCCGCAAGCCTCCGTTGACAAGCGCTTTAATCTCATCAATCAGCCAACTCGCCTCCATTCCATCGCTTGCTGCCTCATAGATGCGAACTGGCTCGCCATGACCTGCATCGGTGCGTAGATTTTTTCCGAGGCGACCTGTGTTGTTTGCAATCAAGTGATTTGCCGAATCCAGAATATGGCCATGCGAGCGGTAGTTCTGCTCTAGCTTAACCATGATCGGCTGAAATTGATTTTCATAGAGGCGCATATTGGCAACATCTGCGCCGCGGAAAGCATAGATGCTTTGATCGTCATCGCCTACCGCAAAGACGGCACTTGCATCCGCTTTGGCGCGGCCGCCATCGTGGCCAGACAAAAGTTTTAACCAGGCGTACTGCAAGGCATTGGTGTCTTGAAACTCATCGATCAAGATGTGCCTAAAGCGCTCTTGGTAATGGTTGCGAATGGCTTCGCTGTGCTTTAAGAGTTCGTAGCTGCGCAGCAGGAGCTCAGCAAAATCAACCACGCCCTCGCGTTGGCACTGCTGATCGTATGCATCGTAGAGCTGCGCCATGCGTGCCTGAAAATCATCGCCGCTTTCCAAATCGCGCGCTCGCATACCGCGCTCCTTTGCATGCGCAATGAAATACTGCAACTGTTTTGGCGGATACTTTTCATCATCAACCTTGAGGCCTTTGAGTAGTCGTTTAATTGCCGACAGCTGATCTTGTGTATCTAAAATTTGAAAGGTCGAAGGCAATCCAGCGTCGCGGTGGTGCGCTCGCAGTAAGCGGTTACAGAGGCCATGAAACGTGCCAATCCACATCCCGCGGGTATTGATCGGCAGCATCGAGCTCAGCCGCATCATCATCTCTTTGGCTGCTTTATTGGTGAATGTCACCGCCAAGACCCCAATGGGCGAAACCTGGCCCGTTTGGATGAGCCAAGCAATGCGGGTCGTAAGAACCCGCGTCTTGCCGCTACCAGCGCCAGCCAAGATCAGGGCAGACTGGGCATGGCCATTTTCGGCAACCGGAGGAAGGGTCACTGCCTCGCGTTGTTCTGGGTTTAGGTTCGCGAGTAGGTCTGAATACATTACGCCAATTATAATTTGACTCTTATGCCAATCTCCCCGAATACCCCTGAATCAAGCCCAGCCCAGTCCGAAGCAGAATCGCCTGCTGGAGTGGAGCTAGCCAAATCATACGAACCCGCCCCAATCGAAGCATTTTGGGGTCCGGAATGGGAAAAGCGCGGCATTGCAAGCGCCACCCTCGATGACGGTAAAGCAGACTTTAGTATTCAGCTGCCACCGCCCAATGTCACAGGCACGTTGCACATGGGTCATGCCTTCAATCAAACCATCATGGATGGTCTGGTGCGTCATGCCCGCATGTCTGGCAAAAATACCTTGTGGGTTCCAGGAACCGACCATGCTGGCATTGCCACTCAAATCGTTGTTGAGCGCCAGCTCGATGCGCAAAAAGTATCCCGCCATGATTTGGGTCGCGATGCTTTTTTAGAAAAAGTATGGGAATGGAAAGAAAGTTCTGGCTCGACCATCACTCGGCAAATTCGGCGCTTAGGCGCATCGATTGATTGGAGTCGGGAGTATTTCACGATGGACGACAAAATGTCGGCCTCGGTTGTGGAAGTCTTCGTTCGCCTGCATGAGCAAGGCTTAATTTACCGCGGTAAGCGACTGGTGAACTGGGACCCTCAGTTGGGTACGGCGGTTTCGGATCTTGAGGTAGTGAGCGAGGAGGAAGACGGGAGCATGTGGCACATTCGCTACCCCCTCAGCGATGGTTCAGGCTCGCTTGTTGTGGCAACGACTCGCCCAGAAACCCTCTTAGGTGACGTTGCAGTGATGGTCAATCCTAATGATGAGCGCTATCGCCATCTGATTGGTCAATCGGTCAGCCTACCGCTGTGTGATCGCAGCATCCCCATCATCGCCGACGATTACGTTGACCTGGAGTTTGGTACCGGCGTTGTGAAAGTAACCCCAGCGCATGACTTTAATGACTATGCCGTTGGTCAACGCCATCAACTCCCCCTCATCAATATTCTGACGCTCGATGCCAAGATTAATCAGAATGCCCCTGGCGCATACCAAGGCCTTGATCGCTTTGAGGCCCGTAAGCGCGTCGTTGCTGATTTAGAAGCGGGCGGCTTTTTAGAAAAGGTACAGCCCCATAAATTGATGGTGCCGCGCGGCGACCGCACGCAAGTCATCATTGAGCCTATGCTGACCGATCAATGGTTTGTGGCGGTTTCTAAGCCATCGCAAGACAATGCGTACAAACCGGGCGCATCGATTGCAGGTGCCGCATTGCATGCGGTTACGAGTGGCGACATTAAATTGGTTCCTGAAAACTGGAATAGCACCTACAACCAGTGGTTGGAGAATATTCAGGATTGGTGCATTTCTCGTCAATTGTGGTGGGGCCATCAGATTCCAGCATGGTATGGCGATGCTGGGCAGATTTTCGTAGCGCGATCCGAAGCCGATGCCAAAGTAAAAGCGCTGGCTGCTGGCTATACCGGAACACTCACGCGCGATCCAGACGTACTTGATACCTGGTTTAGCTCTGCCCTGGTGCCCTTTAGTGCGCTGGGCTGGCCTAAAGAAACCCCAGAACTTAAACACTTCCTACCATCGTCTGTGCTGGTCACTGGCTTTGACATCATTTTCTTTTGGGTGGCGCGCATGGTCATGATGACCTGCCATTTCACAGGCAAGGTGCCGTTTCATACCGTCTATGTCCATGGCTTAGTGCGGGATGCAGAAGGCCAAAAGATGAGTAAGTCCAAGGGCAATACCTTGGATCCGATCGATCTGATTGATGGTATCTCGACGGATGAATTGCTTGCGAAGCGAACCACTGGCCTGATGAATCCAAAGCAGGCTGAAAGCATTGGCAAAAAAACACGCAAAGAATTTCCGGAAGGAATTCCAGCGTTTGGTACCGATGCGCTGCGTTTTACCTTTGCATCGCTTGCTTCATTGGGTCGCAATATTAATTTTGATCAGAAGCGCTGCGAGGGCTACCGGAACTTTTGCAACAAACTCTGGAATGCAACCCGCTTTGTCTTGATGAATTGCCCTGGGTCAGATGAAGACAATGGCTTTGCCCCCTGCAATGAACAATGCGGCCCCGACGGCCATCTCGATTTTTCAGCAGCCGATCGCTGGATTGTGTCAACCCTGCAACGCACCGAGCTTGAAATTGAGAAAGGGTTTGCGCAATACCGTTTTGACAATATCGCCAGCGCCATTTATCAGTTTGTCTGGGACGAATACTGCGATTGGTATTTAGAGCTTGCCAAGGTACAACTGCAAACGGGCACGCCAGCACAGCAACGCGCAACCCGCCGTACCCTTTTACGCGTTCTGGAAACCATTTTGCGCATGGCCCATCCACTCATTCCGTTTATTACAGAAACGCTGTGGCAAACGGTTGGACCCAAGACGGGCAAGATCCTTGCTGAACAAGCGGGGCAGTCGATTGCCTTACAACCCTACCCTGTGGCACAACCGTCCAAGTTCGATGAGCAAAGCGAAGCGTGGGTCACTCAAGTCAAGGCGATTGTGGATGCCTGTCGCAACCTGCGAGGGGAGATGCAAATTTCTCCGGCGCAAAAAGTACCGCTGTGGATTTATGGGCCTGCTGCTTTTTTAGAAAAGGCGAGCCCTTATTTGCAAGCGCTAGCCAAACTATCTGAAGTCAAAATTTACAGCGACGAGGCCTTGCTCGAGCGCGACGCCCCTGGAGCGCCAATTGCCTTAGTGGGTGATCTGAAGTTACTGCTCAAGATCGAAGTGGATGTCGATGCAGAACGCCTGCGCCTTCGCAAAGAAATTGACCGACTTGCCAATGAGATCAGCAAAGCCCGCAGCAAATTAGATAACGAGAGCTTTGTTGCTCGCGCCCCTGTTGAAGTGGTCGCACAAGAAAAGCTGCGTTTGGCTGGATTTGAGCAAAACCATGAAAAATTGCTTACCCAACTGGATCGCCTCGGTAAAGCCTAGTTGGCGGGCTTAATCTCCGCTAGAATCGGTTCATTCTTTTTGTTTGATTGGATTTGTAATGACCGCCTCTTTTTCTAAACCAGTAAGCAAAGCTGTATTTCCCGTTGCTGGCTTGGGTACCCGCTTTTTGCCTGCCACCAAAGCAAGCCCAAAGGAAATGCTCAATGTGGTGGATAAGCCCTTAATTCAGTACGCGGTAGAAGAAGCAATTGCAGCGGGCATTACTGAAATGATTTTTGTAACCGGTCGTAGCAAGCGCGCAATTGAAGATCACTTTGATAAAGCCTATGAGCTGGAAGCTGAGCTTGAGGCAAAAAATAAGCATGCTTTACTGGAAATTGTTCGCAACATCAAGCCCAGTCACGTTGATTGCGTTTATGTACGCCAGCCCGAAGCCTTAGGCTTAGGTCATGCAGTCCTCTGCGCTGAAAAACTAGTACGCGATGAGCCCTTTGCCATCATTTTGGCCGACGACTTACTGGATGGCCAGCCACCCGTACTGACGCAAATGCTCAAGGTGCATGAGGCGCAAAAAGGCTCTGTCATTGCGGTTGAAAAAATTGACCCCGCCAAAAGCGGCTCTTACGGGATTGTTGATGGTACCGAAGTATTTAAAGGCATCTATCGCTTAAATGGGATTGTGGAAAAGCCACAGCCCAAAGACGCGCCATCGAATTTGGCTGTGGTTGGACGCTACGTTTTATCG
>JBEBBK010000108.1:0-4835 GCA_041158405.1 Pseudomonadota bacterium | reverse complement strand
CTTTTGTTTTTAGTATTTGGTTTGGTGGTGATGGTCGGAAGTATTAAGTTAGGTGCATCGTGGGGCAGTGATGGCCCTCAGGCCGGTTATTTTCCGTTTTACATCAGCCTAATCATCCTGATTTCTAGCTCAGTTACCCTTTATCAAGCCGCCATTGTTGATCGCAAGAAAGAAGATGAGCCTTTTGTAGAGAAAGAGCCATTTAGACAAGTCCTCGCCGTTTTATTACCTGCATTTGTGTTTGTCTTGTTTATGCAGCTCATCGGTATTTATGTCTCTGCCGCTGCTTACATTATTGTTTTCATGGTTTGGCTGGGTAAGTACTCATTATGGAAATCGGCCGCCGTTGGTGTTGGCGTCAGCATCGCTCTTTACATGATGTTCGAGTTCTGGTTTCAGGTTCCATTGCCACACGGCTCTTGGTTTAATCCGCTCGAATTCATCGGCATCCACTAATAAAATTACTATAAAAGCTTAGAAAAAAAGGAGCTCCAGTTGGACGAAATTAACGCGCTATTTAATGGCTTTGCCATTGCGATGACCCCCCTTAATTTGATGTTGATGCTCGTTGGCGTTGTTCTCGGCGTCATCATTGGTGTATTGCCTGGCTTAGGCGGCGCTAACGGTATTGCGATTTTGTTGCCTTTGACCTTTACCATGGAGCCTACCTCAGCCATCATCATGCTCTCCTGTATTTACTGGGGCGCCTTATTTGGTGGGGCGATCACATCAATTCTATTTAACATTCCGGGTGAGCCTTGGTCGGTTGCAACCACCTTTGATGGTTACCCCATGGCGCGCAGCGGTAAAGCGGGCGAGGCATTAACTGCCGCATTTACATCATCCTGTATTGGTGCTGTTTTTGCGATTGTGATGATCACCTTCCTAGCACCATTAGTAGCTAAGTTTGCTCTGCAGTTTGGTCCGCCCGAGTTCTTTGCGGTCTATCTCTTAACCTTCTGTAGTTTCGTGGGCATGAATAAGGGTTCGCCGTTTAAAGTCATCTCAGCGATGATGCTCGGCTTTGCCTTGGCTTGCGTTGGTATGGATACGGTTACTGGCCAATTGCGTCTGACCTTCGGTAGCACCGAATTAATGCGCGGCTTTGACTTCTTGATCGCGGTTATTGGCCTCTTCGGTATTGGTGAAATTCTGCTCTCCATGGAAGAGGGACTGAAGTTCTCTGGTGCAGCGGCCAAGATTAAGAGCACCATCGTATGGCAGACCTGGAAGCAGTTACCTAAGTACTGGGCAACCTCCTTGCGCAGCTGCTTAATTGGTTGCTGGATGGGCATTACCCCAGGTGGTGCGACTCCTGCTTCCTTTATGGCCTACGGCGTTGCCAAGCGTGTCTCCAAGAACCCTTCTGAATTCGGTAAGGGCGCAATGGAGGGTATTGTTGCTCCTGAGACCGCGGCTCACGCTGCTGGAACAGCAGCATTGTTGCCCATGCTCTCGCTCGGTATTCCAGGATCGCCTACTGCGGCAGTATTGCTTGGCGGTTTGCTGATTTGGGGCTTGCAGCCAGGCCCATTACTCTTCGTTGAGAAGCCAGACTTTGTTTGGGGCTTGATTGCCAGTATGTACCTTGGCAATATTGCCGGCCTGTTCGTGGTCTTGACCTGCGTACCGCTGTTCGCATCGATTCTGCGGATTCCGTTCTCGATCATTGCACCAGTCATTATTGTGATTTGCGCCGTTGGCGCCTACACAGTACACAACGCCACATTCGACGTTTGGTTGATGCTTGGCTTCGGTGTGGTCGGGTATGTATTTAAGAAACTCGATTACCCAATGGCACCAATGGTCTTGGCTCTAGTTCTCGGTGACCGTGCTGAAGATTCCTTCCGCCAGTCGATGTTGATTTCACAAGGTGGCGTCGATGTATTCTTCTCGAACTACTTGGTGGGCGGCATCACCACCTTGGCCTTAGTTCTGTTGTTTTGGCCATTGATTGGCAGGTTCACCAGCAAGAAGGCAAAAGCAGCATAAGCCTGTTTTGCAGTACGCATGATCCAAATGGGGGCGCAAGCCCCCATTTGCATTCTTGTTGAGGTTTATTCAGACTAGGGCTTAAAATTACTGCATGAGAGCTATTTCACGCACTTGGATTCATTGGCTTACTGTTGCAGCAGTAATGCTGAGCTCTGTTGTTCCTATCGCTGCACATTCACGCCCCATCATCTCGGATGCTGGCGTTCTTAAGATGCAGATCTGCGCCCCCAGTGGTGAGCAGATTGATTTGCGGGTTGATCTCGAACTGCCTGAGGCGCACCAAACACAAACTGGCTGTGCATATTGCTTGGTTCAAGATAGCTACATACCCAGTATTGAGATCGATCTCCAATTTGCAGTTCCAGAAACGATTTCTAAGTTTCGCTCTGCCTTGCATGCATCTCCATTGCCCATTATTGGCTGGATGCAATTGCCCTCACGGGCACCCCCATTTCTTTCCTAAAGCAAACGGGTAAGTTCGCTTGCCCGATCCCTTGAGCGGCAAAAGAGCCATCAGGCTTAGTCCGCTCGACTCCTTATGTGCTGAACGGAAAAATCATGCTGAAACGCGTAAAACAAACTCTGCTGTTGACTTGCCTATCCTTGTTTGTGATGACTGGCTATGCCTCTAACCTAGATCCTCTATTCGTGAGTCTTACCAGCGATGAGCCCCATCGCGCCTCGATGGCGCTGAATTTTGGTAAACACCATGCCGCAAATGGTCACCCATTAAGTGTCTTTTTGAGTGATAAGGGGATATATCTCGGAGTTAAGGCCGGCGCTTCAAGCCACCCAGAGCAGCAAAAATTGCTGCTGGAAATGATCGCAAGCGGCAGTACGGTCATTATGTGTCCACCCTGTTTGAGGCACTATGGTTTTACCGAGGCGGATTTATTGCCGGGCATCAAATTAGGGGGTGCTAAGGTTACTGGCGAAGCCTTATTTAAGCCAAATACAAAGACCATGAGCTGGTAGTACAGTATTGCCATGCGCACTTGGCTTATGAAACGAAACTGTTCTTTTTCACCGAAGCAGGTGGGGTATTTCTACGCCTCCATCGTCTTTTTTTCGCTCTTGGTGGCAGGCTCGTTTTTACTCATGGGTGTTTGGATGGTTCTGATTTTTACCTGCATTGAAATCGCAGCCCTAACTATTGCTTTGTATGTCTACAGTCGCCATGCCCTCGATTATGAAAAGATTACGATCGACGGAAAAAACATGACGATTGAAAAAAGCTGGGGCGGTAAAGTAGAAAAAAAAGAACTCAATACCGTATGGGCTCGCGTTAGCCGAACCGAAAAGCATTTGTATCGCTTAGTACTTCAACATGCCGATCAAGAAGTGCCGATTGGTATTTTTGTAAACCGAGATGATCTCCCGCAATTTGAGCGGGAACTCAAGATGCATCTCCACTAAATTAATTCAAAGGAAATCATGAAAAAAACATCATTCACATTACCCACATTCATTGCTAGCACCGTATTGGCATGTGCGCTTTCATCGGCTGTCTATGCCCAAGATGCAAAAGTAGGCAGCATTGCCGTCAATGGTGCATACACCCGCGCCACCGTTCCAGGCCAAGCAGCTGCGGGTGGCTTTATGAAAATTACGAGCAACGGGGCTGCCGATCAATTGATTTCTGCAAGCTCCACAGTCTCGGATGATGTGCAGTTGCACACCATGACCATGGATGGCAACGTGATGCGCATGCGTGAAGTAAAGCAAATTGATGTGCCAGCCAATAGTGCTGTCGAACTTAAGCCAGGCGGTTTGCACATCATGTTTATGAATATCAAGGCGCCTCTGAAAGCAGGCGAGCTAGTGCCAGTGAAACTGAAGTTTGCGAAGGCTGGTGAAGTAGAGGTCAAAATGCCAGTCAATGCCCCCGGCAGTCATGGGCATGGCCCTAAGCACTAAATAGTGCTTTAACTGGTTAAAAAGGGCGCTGCGGCGCCCTTTGTATTTACCCTGCAACGAGCGATAAAGAAGCTAAATGGCTTTACTGAGCCGCTAATTTAATGCTTTGTGTTCTAAGGATTTGCATCGGATTAATCATCTTGCCTTGGTGGCTGATCTCATAATGCAAATGTGGGCCAGTGGATCTTCCAGTATTCCCTACTTCAGCAATCACTTGACCACGTTGAATGCGCTGACCGGCTTTAACATGCACCTTACTTGCATGCGCGTACTTGGAAACAAATTGATCGGCATGCGCAATTTCAATAAAGTTGCCGTAGGCGCTATCGTATTCAGCGCGCAACACAAGGCCATCACCCGCCGCAAGAATCGGTGTGCCAGTCGGCGCAGAAAAATCTACCCCGGGGTGCTGGGCCAGTAAATTGGTAAAGGGATCAATTCGGGTTCCATAATTACTCGACAGCCCAATTTGATTAACGATGGGTGAACCCGTTGGAAGCTGACGAAGCCATTGGTGTTGATCACGCCATGTTTCCTCTAGCTTTGTAATGCCTTGATTCAGTAATGCGCTGTTATTTATAGCCAGGTTCAGATCTTCTACTAGCGGACCCTCGGTGGTGGGATTAAATAGGATTGGTTTATAGGGACCACCTTTATTGCTGTTGCCCACCATTTGGTTTTTCAGCGGGAATGGTGTGACAAGCTCAGCAATGCCTTCTTTGTACTGTTTTATTTCTAAAATATGCGCACTCAAGTGGGCCAGTTGTGACTGAAGCTGATTAAAGTGTTGCCGATAGTGCGCTTCAATCGCATCCTTTTCTTGGGTTGTAATGATCCCGCTCACATTGCGGGCTAACTCGGGGTTGTATTGAATCGCCACCTGAAATCCAAGAAAATGGATCATTACCCCAAGCAGGATGGCG
>JBEBBK010000107.1:0-4869 GCA_041158405.1 Pseudomonadota bacterium | reverse complement strand
CTGATGAGCATCAGTATTGGCCTGCTTAATTTGATCCCAATCCCCATGCTTGATGGGGGTCAGCTCCTGTATGATGCATGGGAACTGGTATCCGGAAAACGCTTACCTATTTCAGTGCAAGAATGGCTTCATAAATTAAGCTTTATCTTGTTGATTTCGCTAACAATTTTTGCTTTATTTAATGACTTACAACGGTATTTCTTATCTTGAATTTGTTCCAATTAGCCCCTCGATTTAGTCTCCGACTGCTGATTCAAGCAACTTTTGTTTTGCTGGCGAGCTTTGTCATGCCATTGCAGGCTGCGGAGAGCTTTGTGGTGAAGGACATTCGAGTAGAGGGTCTTCAGCGGGTTGAGCCGGGTACTGTATTTAGTTATTTGCCGATTCAGGTCGGCGAAACCTTTACGCAGGCAAAGGGGGCTGAATCCATTAAAGCCCTTTACAGCACCGGCTTTTTCCGCGATGTGCAAATTCAGGCGCAAGGCAATGTTTTGATCGTCATCGTGGAAGAGCGGCCAACTATTTCCCGTATTGAATTTACCGGAATGAAAGAATTCGACCAAGAGGTGGTGCGTAAATCCCTCAGAGCGGTTGGGGTTGCTGAGGCGCGTTTCTACGATAAGGCGCTGATTGACAAGGCCGAGCAAGAGCTTAAGCGCCAATACGTCAGCAAGGGTTTATACGCGGCTGAAGTGGTGGCAACAGTGACTCCCGTGGAGCGCAATCAAGTTGCCATCTTTTTCAATGTGGATGAAGGTCCGGTCGCCAAGATTCAAGAGATCAATCTCATTGGTAATAAAGTGTTTAGTGAGAGTACGCTTCTGAGCGAGATGCAATTAAAGACCGGCGGTTGGCTCTCTTGGTACAGTAAAGACAATCTGTACTCCAAGCAAAAGCTCACGGCCGATCTAGAGACCATTCGTTCCTACTATCTGAACCGGGGATACCTCGAGTTTGTGATTGATTCCACTCAGGTCTCGATTACGCCAGACAAGAAGGGCATCTTCCTGACGATCAGCATTAGTGAGGGTAAGAAATTCACGGTCAAGAACATGCGATTGGCTGGCGAGTTACTTGGAAAAGAGGCGGAACTAAAGCAACTCTTGGTCCTGAAAGCGGGCGATACCTTTTCTTCAGCAAAGCTTGCCGAAACAACCAAGGCGATTTCAGAGGTCTTAGGCTCCTATGGCTACGCTTTTGCATCGATCAATCCCCAGCCCGACATTCGGCGTGATCTCGCTGAGGTTGATATCACTATGGTGGTTGACCCAGGTAGAAGGGTGTATGTCCGTCAAGTCAATATTACTGGTAATGCGAAGACCCGCGATGTGGTGGTGCGGCGTGAGATGCGCCAATTTGAAAGCTCCTGGTTTGATAGCGACAAGATTCGACTCTCTAAGGAGCGCATCGGTCGTTTGGGTTATTTCCTTGAAACGGATATCTCGACTGCTGATGTGCCCGGGTCACCCGATCAGGTCGACGTAAGCGTTGCCGTAAAAGAAAAACCCACTGGCGCTATTAATATCGGTGCCGGTTTCTCGTCCACTGAAAAATTGATTTTGTCTGCGGGCATCAATCAAGAGAATGCCTTCGGAACTGGTACTGCGATTGGTCTCAATGTCGCTGTAGGCAAGATTAACCAGGGTTTAACCTTGTCGCAATTTGACCCTTACTTTACGGACGAGGGCATTAGCCGTTATACAGACCTTTACTACCGCTCTTCCAAGCCGCTCTACTATGTCGGCGACCCCGATTACCAGATCAAGTCCGTTGGCTCGAATATCAAATTTGGTGTGCCCTACACTGAAGTTGATCGCGTTTTCTTTGGAACGGGACTTGAAGTGTTTCAGATAAAGTCGAGTGTTAATACACCAACACCTTATTTGACTTACATGAAAGATTATGGCGTTGCTGCTCCAGGCTATCCTGCAACATTAAATACCTACAACATACCGGTTACCGCAAGCTGGGCCCGCGATGGTCGCGACAGTGCTTTAATACCGTCCAAGGGCTCACTCCAGCAAGTAAGTGCGGAGGTCGGCACTCCGCTCGGAAATATGATGTTCTATCGCCTTTTTGGTCAATACCAGAAGTATCACTCTTTCACAAAAGGGAACATTCTGTCTTTTAATGGTGAAGTTGGGTACGGTGAGGCATATGGTAAATACCCATACCCAATTACTAAAAACTACTTTGTGGGTGGCATTGGGTCAGTGCGGGGTTATGCGCCAGGATCATTGGGCCCTAATTTTGTAAATACAATCACTGGCCTTAATCAACCTACTGGTGGGCAGTCTAAAATCGTCACCAATGTGGAGTACACCTTCCCGGTACCAGGCTCCGGGGCCGATAAAACCCTGCGTTTATTTACCTTTGTGGATGGTGGTAATGCCTTCGGCGATAACATTAATCTAGTTCTGCGATATTCTTACGGCTTAGGTTTATCATGGTTATCACCGCTGGGCCCCTTGAAGTTTAGTTATGGCCTGCCAGTGAAAGCCCAGCCAACCGATAATATTCAGCGTTTGCAGTTCCAAGTTGGTACTGCGTTTTAATTGTAAGGAACGATTTATGAAGCATCAAAACTCCATTCAGTGGGCCAAGCGCGGTTTGGTTGCCCTTATTTCTGCTGGCATACTTGCGCCAGTCATGGCCCAGGATGTTGGCAACCGCGTTGCGGTAGTGAATTCAGAAAAGGTCTTCAACGAGTCTAACTTGGCCAAAGCCATGCAAACTCGTTTGCAAAATGAATTTACAAAGCGCCAAAACGAGTTGCGCGACAGCGCCCAAAAAATCAAATTGGCCGCTGAAAAGTTAGACCGTGATGCTGCAGTGATGTCTGAGTCTGAGCGCATTCGCCGTCAGCGCGAGCTAGCCGATCAAGACCGTGAACTCCAGCGCAAGCAGCGTGAATTTACCGAAGATCTAAATCAGCGCACCTTTGAAGAGCGCGCCAAGATTGCAGAGCGCGCTAACCTGGTCCTTAAGCAAATTGCAGAGCAACGCAAAATTGACGTCATCGTACAAGAGGCGGCTTACGTTAGCCCTCGTGCCGATATCACTGACGATGTCATCAAGGCCCTCAATAACCTGAAGTAAGTCATGCCCACTGCCATCGAGCTGGCCAATCATTTTCAAGCCAGCCTGGTGGGCGATGGGTCCATATTGCTCGACTCCCTAGCGCCGCTAGAGCGAGCCACAGCAAAGCAAATTTCTTTTTTATCCAATCCTCTGTACCGTCAGCAGGCAGTTGATAGTGCTGCCGGTGCATTGATCGTTGGACAGTCTGATTTGGACTATCTGCAAGCGAATGCTGCCGCATCTAAAGCGGACCGAGTGTATTTTTTGTCGCGCAACCCCTATGCCACATTTGCGCGAATGGCCCAGTATTTCGCCGCACAAAAGCCAAATCAGCGCCAGCCTGGCATTCATCCTCAGGCTGCAATTGATCCGAGTGCGACAGTGCCGGCATCCTGCCATATTGGCCCCTTCGTGCATATTGCTAATGGCGCTGTACTCGGCGAACGCGTCTCAATCGTGGCCAATGCAACGATAGCAGCTGGAGTACGCATTGGTGACGACACCCTTGTTTATCCATCAGTATCAATTTATGCAGATTGCGACATCGGACAGCGTTGCATCATTCATAGCGGGGCTGTCATTGGGGCAGATGGCTTTGGTTTTGCGCCCGACTTCAACGCTACTGGCGGCGAATGGGTAAAGATTCCGCAGACGGGCAGTGTTCAGATTGGGGATGATGTAGAAATTGGTGCATCCACTACCATTGACCGTGGCGCAATGAGCAACACCGTGATTGGCTCCGGCTGCAAAATCGATAATCAAGTCCAAATTGGCCATAATGCAGTGATTGGTGTGTGCACCGTGATTGCAGGGTGTGCGGGTATCTCCGGGAGCACCACCATTGGCAACTATTGCGTCATTGGCGGCTACGCTAGTTTTGCTGGCCATTTAACGATTGCTGACCGTACTACCGTTTCGGGTGGAACTTCCATTATTCGCTCGATTACCGAGCCAGGGCAGCACTTTACAGGTGTTTACCCATCCATGCCCCATGCTGCTTGGGAGAAAAACTCCGCGATAGCGCGCGGTCTAGATAAAATACGGCAACGCTTACGCCTTTTAGAGAAAACGAAGTCCGGCTCGGATTAAGGTGATTTAGTCTGCCAATTGGTCCGTCACTTAACTTAGCCTTTTTATTGGATTGCAACCATGAGCAACGCCGTCTCCATCGACATTAACCAGATATTGAAACTACTGCCGCACCGGTATCCATTTTTACTGGTTGACCGTGTATTGGAGATAACCCCGCGCGTTAGCATCACCGCATTGAAAAATGTCACGATGAATGAACCCTTCTTTCAGGGGCACTTTCCCGATTTTCCGGTGATGCCGGGCGTATTGATTATTGAGGCTTTGGCCCAAACTGCAGCGCTGCTGACCTTTTCGGAAAAGAAGGCAGAAAATGCGGTTTATTACTTTGCTGGTATTGATGGTGCACGTTTCAAAAAGCCAGTATTGCCAGGCGATCAACTCATTATGACGGCCATACTTGAGCGGGAAAAGGCGGGCATCTATAAGTTTCAAGTCAAGGCAACGGTGAACGATGAGCTGGCTGCTGAGGCAAACATTACCTGCGCCGTTCGGACCAAAGGTGTGTAATGAGCCGGATACATGCCACTGCAATTGTTGATAGCAAAGCCCAGTTAGCCAGTGATGTGGAGGTAGGGCCTTATTCGGTCATTGGCCCGCACGTGCAAATTGGCGCAGGCAGCAAAATTGGCTCGCATACCGTTATCGAGGGCCACACTACTTTAGGCATTGAAAATACTATTGCCCATTTTGCTGCCA
>JBEBBK010000106.1:0-4899 GCA_041158405.1 Pseudomonadota bacterium | reverse complement strand
CGCTGGTAATCCAGCTTTTGCATACTTATTTACTTGGAAAGATTAAAGATGATCAATTTAAAAGAAGCAACATTTATGGGCTATCGCCGTGAAAACGGGCGTATGGGAATTCGCAATCACGTTGTTATTCTGCCGTTAGACGACTTATCCAATGCAGCCTGCGAGGCGGTTGCCAATAACATCAAAGGCGCTATTGCAATTCCGCACCCATATGGCCGTTTGCAGTTTGGTGCTGACTTGGACCTCCATTTCCGCACCCTGATTGGTGCTGGCTGTAACCCGAATGTGGCAGCAGTAGTGGTGATTGGTATTGAGAGTCAGTGGACTGGCAAGGTAGTAGACGGGATTAAAGCATCCGGCAAACCAGTTGAGGGTTTTTGGATCAGCGGCAATGGCGATACGGCAACTATAACTGCAGCCAGTAAATCTGCCTACAAAATGGTCAAGCATGCATCAAAGCAGCAGCGTGTATCGGCACCCTTATCAGAGCTCTGGGTTTCAACCAAATGCGGCGAATCCGATACGACCTCGGGCTGTGCTTCCAATCCGGCAGTAGGGAATGCATTTGATCGCCTGTATGAGATTGGCTCCACCTTGGTATTTGGTGAGACAACCGAATTAACGGGTGGTGAGCACTTAGTTGAAGCCCGTTGCCGGACTCCTGAGGTTAAAAAGAAGTTTCGCGAGATGTTTGACCGCTACCAAGGCGTGATTGAGCGCAATAAAACCAGTGATTTGTCAGATTCACAGCCAACCAAAGGCAATATTGCGGGCGGCTTGACGACGATTGAAGAAAAAGCCTTAGGCAATATCCAGAAAATCGGTAAGAAATGCATTGTGGATGGTGTGCTGGATAAGGCAGAAACGCCTGCTATCCCAGGGCTGCACTTTATGGACTCCTCATCCGCCGCTGCTGAAATGGTGACATTGTGTGCAGCATCTGGATTTGCTGCGCACCTCTTCCCAACCGGGCAGGGCAATGTGATCGGCAATGCAATCCTTCCCGTGATTAAGTTATGCGCAAATCCAAGAACAGTACGTCTTATGTCAGAGCATATTGATGTAGATGTATCTGGCTTATTACGCAGAGAGGAAACGCTGGATTCGGCTGGAGAAAAGCTGATTGATTCTCTATTGCGTACTGCCAATGGTGAATTAACTGCAGCTGAAATTCTGGGCCATCGTGAGTTTGTGATGACCCGTTTGTATGAATCTGCATAAGTAGTCAACGTATGAAGTCCCTGACCGCCTATCAAGAGGTGAAACAAAAAATCACCGAAGATCTGGTCAGGGGCCGCTTTCCGATGGGCCAAGCCCTGCCTGCTGAAAAAGACTTTGCAAAAGAATTGGATGTATCGATTGGCACCCTACGTAAGGCGGTTGATGAGTTGGTGGCCGATGGAATCGTTACCCGGCGTCAAGGAAAAGGTACGTATGTAGCTGAGCACGACTTAAAGCGGCTCCTCTATTATTTTTTTCATGTTGTACGCCACGATGTGGATAAAAAAGTCTATCCAAAAGTAGAGTTAGCCAGTTTTTTATCTGCGTCAGCCGGTAAGGAAGAGGCTTTAAAGCTCGCAATTAAAGAGGGATCGCCCGTTTGGCGCATCACAAATCGACTGTATCTTGATGGCCAGTGCGTCTTGATTGATCAAATTACCTTGGATAAAAAGCGTTTTAAAAAATTGACGCGTGAAGATTTTGTTGCAAGGGAGGGTAGTATTTATCAGTTGTACCAAATGCATTATGGTCAAACGGTAGTGCGCACCAATGAGCGTTTGCGCGCCGCGCTTGCCAATAAGCAGCATGCAGAATGGCTAAATGTCAGTCCAGCATCTCCCGTTCTTGTGATTCGGCGTGTTGCCCTCGGCATACAGGATGAGCCACTGGAATGGCGAGTATCAACCTTGAATACCAATAGCCATGAGTATTTCAGTGAGTTGGTGGCCTAGGCGGCCGAGCAGTCAAAACGCTTAGCGTTGCCTTTTGAATTCATCCGCCCATGCAAGGATGGATTGAATAATCGAATCATCCTTGTTCCAACTTAACTTTCGTCTAAAAAAGCCCCGCATCTCTTGCCCTACACCGCACCCCCAAATGCTGGTGTTCGCTTGGTGCTCGCTCCACTTAAGAACCAGTTTTAGGTGATCAATTAGGTAGTTTTCGTCGTTTGCTTGTTGTGTGGCGCGATCCATAGGGCATCCATCCGAGAGTAAAACGATGTTTTGCTCAATGAGGTTTGATGAGGTGGCCATCTGTTTGGCGGACTCATGATTCGACCGATTAATGGCCCATTGGAGCGCTTCACCATCTACGCTTTCTCGATAGATGTCGGGTTTAAGCATGGCGGCTAGCGCTAGCCGCGCTTGTCTCCAGCTGGTATTGAAGTCCTTAAATACCCAGTGGGCACGTTCATTTAATCGACCTGGGTTATCCGGCTTGCCTGCCGATTGCCATTGCTTAAAGCATCTACCGCCTTGCCAGCTCATCGTGCTGTATCCGAGAACCTCGTTCGGAACCCCAATCTTGTCGAGTATTTTCACCATGACATCAATCCAAGACGCCATGATTACACGATGCTCTTTCATGGATCCAGAGCAATCAATTAAAAAGGTGACGCTGGCTGTGGGTTTCGGCTTTAAATAAGGCGTTTGATAAACCGACGATGGATTGATTGAGGTGACAATTCGGCTTAGCAATTTTCGATTTAGAATGCCTTCTTCTGCCGACTCCACACCGCTTGCATTAGGAGTGCAAAAAAGCGGGGTGTAAACCTTGATCAGCCTAGACCAGGGTATGGACCAACTTTGAATTTGCTGATCCATTTCTTCTCGGAATGAAATCAGTTGAGCAAGCCTAATGGTGTCGATCGGCTTAATTTCTTGATCATAGGAACTATCAAATACACGATAGCGCTTTAATGCATCTTGGTACTTGAGTTCTTCGCTAGTATGCGAATTTGAGAATAGGCTATTGGCTGCAATGGGATGCCTTTGTTTATCAGAGAACTCCCAAACAATGGGAAGTCGGGTCTGATTTAAGTTTTTACGTTTAATTCGAATGCTCGGAACATTTTCATATTCTTTTTGTACTAAATCAGAAACAAAGGTAGCCAGTTCCAAGGCCACTTCAGAATAGTGTTCTTGATCGTGTCGAAGGCGTTTTAACTTTTCGAGTAGTGTTCCAGTAGTGACATACAGTTCTGCGCGTGGTATCTCGATCGTATCTTGCATTAATTGGGGAAGTGGGGCGTTATTCATCCTCGACCACGTTCCGCCAAATATCGCCAAGAGCAGTAAGCCAATGCTTCCTTCCGTATTACCAGAAGCCATGAATTGATCTAACCAGGCAATAAAGTGCAATCGAAGATTTTCTTTCGCTCCAACCATGCTTGCTGGGCAAATGCTTTCCACCCGTATTTGTTCGAGGACTTCGAAGACCAGGGATCCGACTAGGTCATGTGGCTGTTTGGCTTGATGCAATGTTCGATTGGAGAGCGCAAGGCGAAGGCCGAGGCCGTCGAGCATTCCGCGGTGATTGGCCCATGATTCCGAGAAATGGACTGGATTTAGGTGCGGCGCAAGCTGACCAATAATGTCATCGTCGCGATAAAAAAGCCAATCGCGCAAATTGACTTGCGTATCGCCCGATATCGATCGGACAATTGCACCATAGCGCTCTTGGGTGAGGAGTTCTTGCGAGGATTGAGTTTGCAAGGAATTCTTCTATTGGTCTAAGTTGCTCTTCGGTAAAACCAACTCTGTATTGAAGCAGCGTTGGTAGTATTCGGCAATTAACCTTTTTTCTTCGGACTCGCACTTATTTAAAAAGGCTAAGCGAAATGCCAACGCGAGATCGCCAAAAATAGCCCAATTTTCTGCCCAGGTGATTACTGTTCTGGTCGACATTAGGGTGGATAAGTCTCCCGCAGCAAAACCATTGCGCGTTAAATTAGCCAAGGCAATCATTTGCTCAACCACAAGGCTATTCTCGGAATTATTTAAGCTTGGAACTTTAGCCTTAATAATTTGCTCTTCGGCTTTAGGCTCTAAGTAATTGAGTGCGGCAACTACATCCCATCGATCCATTTGGCCATGATTGAGGAGTTGGGTACCATGATAAATGCTGTTCCAGTTGCCTAAGCCTACCGTATTGCTGGTAGCAAATATTCGAAAAGCGGAATGCGGCTCAATAACCCGGTTCTGATCCAGTAGAGTGAGCTTGCCTTCGCGTTCAAGCATCCGCTGTATCACAAACATGACATCGGGCCGGCCAGCATCATATTCATCTAGCACCAAAGCAGTGGGTCTTTGCATTGCCCATGGAATAAGACCGAGTTGAAATTCGGTTACTTGCTTGCCATCCTTGACGGTAATAATGTCTTTGCCCAGCAGGTCCATGCGCGTAATCTGACCATCTAAATTGATGCGAAGGCAGGGCCAATTCAGTCTGGCCGCAACCTGTTCAATGTGCGTTGATTTCCCGGTGCCGTGCATGCCTTGTAAAAGTACCCTTCGATTAAATCGAAACCCAGATAGCAGGGCGATGGTCGTATCGCTATCGAGGCGGTAATTTGGGTCGATTTCTGGAACTAAATCATGCCGTGATGAAAAACGTGGAACCTCAAAGTCGCACGGAAACTGGCACTCAGGAAAGGCGCTTTTGGCGGAAACAAGGGCATCCGGCTTTGCCTCTCCTAGGCTTGTTAATTCAGGACTATTTTGCATTTTGGTTCCAGGTGGTGTTATTTCATTTTAGACAGGGATTGTTCAAATATATAAGCGATATCATTCCACTTATTCGATTTAACATCGGGATTTCCCTTATTTTTCGCCTAATTTTTATTATTATAGAACAAATTGTTCAGTTAATTTGAAATAATGCTAGAATCGAGCCAAA
>JBEBBK010000105.1:0-4900 GCA_041158405.1 Pseudomonadota bacterium | reverse complement strand
GTGCCAATTCATTTTCGAGGGTGGCCAAGTTCAGGGGCTTGATCAGAACAGCATTCATGCCCGAAGCAAGCAGTCGATGCCGAATTTCTAGGGCATAGATATCTGCGGTAACACCAATAATAATAAGCTCCGAAAACCCGTCGGCACGGATCGACTGCGATAAATCAGCGCCATGCATGCCAGGCATGGAGTGGTCGGTTAGCATGACATCAAAATGCCGCTGCTTCAGCAGCGTTAATGCCTGCCCGGCATTTTCACAGACCGTGACCAGTGCACCAAGGGCCTCTAATTGCAGGGACAAAACTTGACGGCTAGCAGGATGATCTTCGACAACTAAAGCACAGACTTGCTTACCGTGGCGCTGCATGCGCTGCGCACAATGCAGGGTGGCCTCGGTGATTAATCGATTCGAAGCCACTTGGGTTGTTCTGGGGAAAGCGGCAGAAAAATAGACGTTACTACCCATTCCGGGTTCGCTATCAAAATACAAATGACTGTCCATCGATCGAATCAAATGGCTCGAAATGGTTAAACCAAGTCCAGTGCCTTGAGGGGTATTGCCCGTATGCTGTTGGTGTTGGGCTCGGACTTGCTCAAAAGGCTGAAGGGCAATGGCAATATCAGCGGGATTCATGCCAATACCGGTATCAATCACTCGAAACTCAATTAACTGGCCCGCATGGTCATCGGCCAAGATGCGTACAGAAAAATGAATTGAACCCGCATTCGTAAACTTAATCGCATTACTCAGGATGTTGTTTAAAACTTGACGCAGTCGCAAGGAGTCAACCATTAGCACTTCTGCAATTCGCAGGTCTAGATGGGTATGCATGCTCAATTGGCGATTCGATGCAAAGATCGAAAAAGCCGCATCAATTTCCTCGACCAGGGTTTTAAGGCAGCAGGGCTCGGGCGTTAACGTCAGCTTACCCGCCTCAATCTTAGAAAGATCGAGGACTTGATTCAGCATGCTGAGGAGTGATTCTGCTGAGGCATGAGCACTCTGTAACAAAGGCTTCTCACTATCCGGCAAACGTGGACTTTTCAGTAATAACTCTTGAACCCCCAAAATAGCATTCATCGGCGTTCGAATTTCATGGCTCATTTCAGCTAAAAAATTGGACTTGGCATTATTGGCTCGCTCCGCAAGTTCTTTTTGCATCAATAGGGCGGCATTCTGCCGCGCATGCTGTTTTCGATTGCCCTGCAAATGAATAATCCAAGCAAATCCGCCCAAGAGCATGGCGCATAAAAAGCCAAACAGAATATGGCGTTTCCACGGGGCGTGATGCTGGTGCATAAAGTCAAGATCAGCACCGCCAGAATCGTCGCTTGGCTCGATGCCAAAACCGGGAATGGAGAAGAGGGCGCGCGATGCTATCGGATCAAGCCCATGCAAGGTTTTATCCAGGATGCCTTTGAGGGCTTGGGCATGATTGCCAATAAACCAGCGATATGCCAGTGGTTCACGACCATATAAACCATTGAGCTTTAAATGCGTTTGGTATTCCGTATGCATGGCATACCGGGCAAGCCGAATCGGCATGACTACGGCGTCATATTCGCGCTTCATGAGCGCGGCAAACAAATGGGCTACGGATTGTTGATCGCGATGGCTGGAGTCTGTTGCAAAAAAAGCCATCTTTTGAGCGACAACTGGGCTGCCCAGCAAGGTTTCGGCTCGCGTTACAACCACCTTATGACCCCAAAATAGAGGCTCCGACCAAATGCCCACCCGCATTTGCTGTTGAGAGGCCAGGGGCGGATCAATTACAAAGTCAATCGATTGCTTGCTAAGTAGGTCGGCTAACTCTCCATCATTGGCGCGCCAAATCGGTTGATACTGCTGCTGCGTTTGCTGACTCAGGACATCAATGAGCGATTGGTAAATCCCGGCTTGCCGACTCCTGTCTTGGGGCGCAAGGTAGGGTGCGTGTTGCTCATGAATACTGAAATACACCACCGGCTTTGCTTTGATCCATGCTTGTTCTGCCGGACTGAGTTGAATATGGTGTGCAAAGGCCGTACTGCTAAAAAGCAATACGGCGCTGCAAGTCAATTTACCGAATGCAGTTACCCGCATCATCCCTCAATGATGTGGTTATTACGGCAAAACATAATAAGGTCAGCAATATTGTTGATGCTAAGCTTTTCAAAGATGCGCGTTTTGTAGGTTGCTACGGTTTTATTGCTGATATGCAATAGGTCTGAAATGTGTTGATTGCTATTGCCTTTGCCCAAATACTTCATCACTTGCAATTCACGATCAGAGATGAGGGCCAGCTTCTCCTGGTCGCTGAGTGAGCTATGCCCATTCCGGGTGTGCGAAAAGCAAGTATAGCCTTGGGAGATAGCCACGCAGGCCGCCAAAATGACATCAGCCCCGGCCGTTTTGTTGATGAAACCATGGGCACCCAGGGAGCGAACGCGTCCCCCGTACACATGCTCATCCAGGCTTGATAAAACAAGCAAACGGATGTCGGGGTAAGTCAAACTAATGCGGCGAATCACATCAAACCCATCTGTTTTGGGCATATCGAGATCGAGAATCACAATATCGGGATTGATTTGTTTCACACTTTGTAAGCACTCCTCTCCATTGCGGCACTGGCCTACTACTTCAAACAGCAATTGATCTTGCAGCATACTTTTGAGGGCCATCAACATGGCGGGGTGATCGTCTACCAACATGACACTTTTCTTCATTGCCTATCTCCGTTCTGGTTTGTACTTCCATGGGGTTTCACTGCAAAAATAGCTTTCGCAATTCGACTGTCGCTGATATGAAGAATTTGGTGCCTACTGACGGGCGACATCATTAAGCCGCCGTAGCAAAAATCCACCGGCAAGAGCCTGGCGTTTTCGAGGTCTTTAATCAAGGTAATGCCGTTGGCATAGAGCATTGCACCCAGTTCCCTTGCCATTGCGAGGGCATCAAGTAATTTAGCTTGTTGGTTCGCTAGAGCAATATCGTCACTGCGCAGCTCCTGAATTGAAAAATGGATGCCGTCGAATTTCATTTCTTCTAGCCACTGTGGTTGGATTGACTGCGGGTTGGCATTCATCAGGTGCAGCAGTACACCGATGCGACGTAGGCGCAAAAGACCCTCTTTGCAATTGGCTCGATGCGCCTCGGGCGGCATTGCAGTAATGCCAATGTGAACTAAGCCAACAGGTAATCTGGAATTTAAAATCAGGTCGCATAGGGCATCAATGCGCTGTGGATTGGCGAGCACGCCCGGCGATAAAGGCAAGAGAATCTGAATGGGTCGATTGCAGCAATGCCAGTAACTGGCCGCATCCAATCCTTCCATGCTAAAGCGCAATACCTGGGAGTCGCTGGCGCCCAAGAGTGGCCTGAATAAGGCGCCTGACATGGTATTCCCTGCCGCATTAAAGATGGGTTCGTAGCTGACAGTTTGGCGCTTAGACCAGTTGGCATTGCTACCGGTATCCTGGGTTTCGTGGGCTAGATTGGTTGCATGCGTGCCTTGGACATCCCGCAACTCATGAAAAGGCTTGTTCTTCCATGCATGAACAAGCGTATACAGCCGAGATTTGGGACTCATATGGTGTTCTCCAGTCGATGACTGTCCAGTCTAGGCAGGACAGGTCCGGGAAGTAAGCAGGCAGATCTGATTTGTTTGTAGGAATAGACCTACAACAGGCTTTTATTGGGCCACCCCTTGAAATCCGCAGGAATAGACCTATATAATCAGCACTCACTGCAATCGAGTGCTAAAACGAAATTGACCAGTCAAAATCGTTTTAACTTGAGGTGTAGAGATTATAACCCGACGATTTATATCGATTTTTATGTAGTTAACACTCACTAACTTAGGAGAAGGAATGAATCTACGTCCTTTACATGATCGCGTGATCATCAAGCGTATGGATCAAGAAACCAAGACTGCTTCAGGAATCGTTATTCCAGATGCAGCAGCCGAGAAGCCAGATCAGGGCGAAGTTTTAGCCGTAGGTCCAGGTAAGCGCGATGACAGCGGCAAATTAAATGCCCCTGATGTCAAAGTAGGCGACCGTGTGTTGTTCGGTAAATATGCCGGACAAACCGTCAAAGTGGGCGCAGATGAGCTTCTCGTCATGCGCGAAGAAGACATCATGGCCGTTGTTCAGAAGTAATTAAGAGCATAAGAAAGGAATTCAATCATGGCAGCAAAAGACGTCGTATTTGGCGATAGCGCCCGTACCAAAATGGTTGAGGGTGTCAATATCCTCGCCAACGCAGTAAAAGTGACCCTCGGACCTAAGGGTCGTAACGTTGTAATCGAGCGATCGTTCGGCGGCCCAACCATCACTAAGGATGGCGTGAGCGTAGCAAAAGAAATCGAACTCAAAGACAAGCTCCAGAACATGGGTGCGCAGATGGTGAAGGAAGTGGCTTCCAAAACCGCCGACATCGCTGGTGACGGCACAACGACCGCAACCGTACTCGCACAGTCCATCGTTCGCGAAGGCATGAAGTACGTTGTTTCGGGCCACAACCCAATGGATTTGAAACGCGGTATTGATAAAGCAGTCACTGCTGCTTTAGAAGAGCTCAAAAAAATCAGCAAGCCATGCACCACCACTAAAGAAATCGCTCAAGTCGGCTCTATCTCTGCTAACAGCGATGTCAGCATTGGCCAGCGTATTGCCGAAGCCATGGAAAAAGTAGGTAAAGAAGGTGTGATTACCGTTGAAGATGGCAAGTCACTCGAAGATGAACTCGAAGTAGTAGAGGGTATGCAGTTTGATCGTGGTTACCTCTCGCCTTATTTCATTAATCAGCCAGAGAAGCAAGTGGCAGTTTTAGAGAGCCCATACATCCTCTTGTTTGACAAGAAGATCAGTAATATTCGTGATCTGCTGCCCGTACTTGAGCAAGTGGCGAAGTCGGGTC
>JBEBBK010000104.1:0-4979 GCA_041158405.1 Pseudomonadota bacterium | reverse complement strand
AGAAATTCAACGCCTTGACGACGGCATTCCTCAACGACCTTGCGAACTGCGCCCAAACCTTCAGAGTGCCCCGCAACGCGCGGCATGTGGCGCTTACTTGCCCAGCGCCCATTACCATCCATGATGATCGCTACATGGCGCGGCACCGCCCTTACTTCGGGGATTTCGATTGTTGAGCTGGTGTGTTTAACCATGGACTTTAATAAGTAAGAATCGTGACAGCAACTACACCGTCATGATTTCCTTTTCTTTATCAACCACAATTTTGTCGATGTCGATCACTGCTTTGTCTGTCATCTTCTGAATTTCATCGGTAGCGCGGCGCTCTTCATCTTCTGAAATTTCTTTGTCTTTCGTCAGGCGCTTTAAATGCTCATTGGCATCGCGTCGTAAATTCCGTACCGCAATCTTCGCATCTTCACCTTCACTTTTGACGAGCTTGGTTAATTCACGGCGACGCTCTTCCGTAAGGGCTGGCATCGGCACTCGAATAACCGTTCCTTGCGATGCCGGGTTTAAACCCAAGTCGGAATCCCGAATGGCTTTTTCGATCACCGCCACCATGGTTTTTTCGAAGGGTTGAACATTGATCGTGCGCGCATCTGCCAAGCCCAAATTAGCAACCTGACTCAATGGCGTTGGATTGCCGTAGTAATCCACCTGAATGTGCTCCAAGATGCCGGGGTTAGCACGGCCCGAACGAATTTTAGCCAGTCCGCTCTTTAAGGACTCGAGCGACTTTTGCATCTTTTGATCGGTAGTGTTTTTAATTTCGACTGCGGACATGCTGTTCTCCTATTAGACGTGCACCAAGGTGCCTTCGGATTCGCCCTGCACTACGCGCAACAAGGCCCCCGGTTTTAAGATTGAAAATACCTTGATTGGTAACTTGCGGTCGCGGCACAAGGCAAACGCAGTGGCATCCATCACTTGCAGGTTTTGAATGATGGCCTCGTCAAAGGTAATCGAATCGTAGCGTGTCGCGCTCGCATCTTTATTGGGATCGCTGCTGTAAATGCCATCCACTTTGGTTGCCTTGAGCATGATGTCAACGCCCATCTCTGCGCCGCGCAGTGCCGCAGCAGTATCAGTCGTAAAGAAGGGATTACCAGTACCAGCAGCAAAAATCACCACCTTGCCTTCGCTCATAGCCCGAATGGCCCTTGGACGAATGTAAGGCTCAACTACTTGATCCATGCGCAAAGCCGATTGAACACGGGCTTCAACACCCTTTTGACGCAAAGCATCTTGTAGCGCTAGGGAATTCATCATGGTGGCCAACATACCCATGTAGTCTGCTGTAGCGCGGTCCATACCGGCAGCGCCACCTGCAACACCGCGGAAAATATTACCGCCACCAATCACAATCGCCAGTTCAATGCCGAGATGGACCACCTCGGTGATTTCAGCGACCATGGAGTCGATGGTAGTTGGGTTGATGCCAAAAGCATCCTCACCCATTAACGCTTCACCAGAAAGTTTTAGGAGTACGCGCTTGTATGCTGGCATGGTCGTTTAGTCTGCTTAGGTTATTGATTTATATGTATTTTTTAATAGTTGATTCCCATTATAAAGGGCAAAGAAAAGGGCGCAGAAACTTTCGCTTCCACGCCCTCTTGGGATACAGAACCAGATAAAACCAAGGGGGCAAACCCCCTTTACTTTTTAAGGGTTCTTTTATGCGCTTGCTTTTGCAGCAGCCACCTGGGCAGCCACTTCAGCAGCAAAGTCATCTTGTCGCTTTTCAATGCCCTCGCCCACGATGAACATCGTAAATGACTTGATGGTCGTGTTCGCAGCCTTGAGCATTTGCTCAACGGTTTGCTTATCATTTTTCACGAAGGGTTGATTGAGCAGCGATACCTCTTTCAGGTACTTTTGCACCGAACCCTCAACCATCTTGGCAACGATATCGGCAGGCTTGCCGGATTCCGCTGCTTTTTGCTCTGCAATGTTGCGCTCGGTCGCAATGTTTTCTGCAGGAACTTCAGCAGTAGACAATGCAACTGGCTTCATTGCAGCAATGTGCATCGCAACGTCTTTCGCGGCCACTTCATCGCCAGTGAACTCCACCATCACACCAATGCGGGTTCCATGCAAATAGGAAACCAATTTGCTGTCGCCAGCAAAACGCTGAAAGCGGCGTGGGGTAATGTTTTCACCAATGCGGCCAATCAACTTGGTGCGAATGGTCTCAACGGTTTCGCCCTCAAGTGGCAATGCAGTCAAGGCAGCAACGTCAGCTGGATTGCTGTTGGCAACCAGTTTGGCGCAGTTGTCCGTAAACGCTAAAAAGTCATCGTTCTTCGACACAAAGTCGGTTTCGCAATTGACTTCAATTAAGGCGCCAGTAGTGCCATTAATAAAAGCAGCCACTACGCCCTCAGCAGTAACGCGGGAGGCGGCTTTGCTGGCTTTACTACCCAACTTCACACGCAGAATTTCTTCTGCCTTCACCATGTCGCCATCGGCTTCGGTCAATGCTTTTTTACACTCCATCATCGGAGCATCGGTTTTGGCGCGCAAGTCGCCAACCATTGCAGCGGTAATTGCAGCCATTACTCAGCCTTCCCTTCTTCAACGAACTCTTCTTCGCCTTCTTTAACTGCAGTCAAAATCTCTTGAACTGAATTGGCTTTGCCTTCCAAGATGGCATCGGCAATGCCGCGCGCATACAGGGTTACTGCTTTGCTGGAGTCATCGTTACCTGGAATGATGTAATCAACACCTTCAGGGGAGTGGTTGGTATCGACAACGGCGATGACTGGAATGCCTAATTTCTTGGCTTCGGTAATCGCAATCTTGTGATAGCCGACGTCCACGACGAAAATGGCATCGGGTACGCCATTCAAATCCTGAATGCCGCCCAAGGCTTTTTGTAATTTGTCGAGGTCACGGTCATTGGTGAGGGCTTCTTTCTTAGACAGCTTTTCCCAATCGCCCGCTTCTTTGGCGATCGCCATATCTTTGAGGCGCTTCAAGGAACCTTTAACGGTTTTGAAGTTGGTGAGGGTGCCACCGAGCCAGCGGCTATCGATGTATGGCATACCTGCACGTGCTGCCTCTTCGGCGATGATCTCGCGAGATTGGCGCTTGGTACCAACAAACAAAATGGTGCCGCGATTGGCTGCAATTTGCTTTGCGACTTTCAGGGCGTCCTGAAACATCGGCAATGTTTTTTCCAAATTGATAATGTGAATTTTATTGCGATGGCCAAAAATATATGGGGCCATCTTGGGGGACCAGAAACGTGTTTGGTGGCCAAAATGGCAACCGGCTTCCAGCATCTGACGCATAGTCACTGACATAACATTCTCCTAAGGGTTTGATCTAAGGTTAGGTCCTAGCTGCACTAAAAAATGCCACCCTGGAAGGCCTAACCCGCAATTTCGGTTCACTTGATGCCGTCACATGTACGCCATCTAGCTAGCCGATCAGTAAATTATAGCTTACATATCAATTAACTAGAGCGCTCCAACTCACTTTGACGCCCTGCCTAAAAGCACCTGAAATGGCCTTAGATTGCCCTTAAAACCGCCAAGTCGTTGATAATAAAAGCATGAATAGTGTATTTACCGACGAAAACGACATCCAAGGGATGCGTGAAGCGGGCCGTTTGGCCAGCGAAGTGCTTGACCACGTAGCGCCTTTTGTACAGCCTGGCATCAGTACGGGTGAGCTGGATCGCATTTGCCATACCTATATGCGCGATGTGCAAAAAACCATTCCAGCGCCACTCAATTATCAGCCGCCAGGATATCCACCCTTTCCGGCTTCCATCTGCACCTCGGTCAATGATGTCATTTGCCACGGCATCCCTGGCGACAAAATCTTGAAATCCGGCGATGTGGTTAATCTCGACATTACCGTGATCACCCCTGCTGGTTACTTTGGGGATACGAGTCGCATGTTTATGGTGGGCGAGCCATCGGTCTTGGCGAAACGGTTAACCCAAATTACCTTTGAATGCATGTGGCTTGGCATCGCTCAAGTGAAGCCAGGCGCGCGCTTAGGCGATATCGGTCACGTCATCCAAACCCATGCTGAAAAAGCCGGCTACTCGATTGTGCGTGAGTATTGCGGTCATGGCATTGGCAAAGTCTTCCATCAAGATCCGCAGATTCTGCATTACGGTAGGCCAGGTACGGGCGAAACATTAGAGGCCGGCATGACCTTCACGATTGAGCCCATGATCAATGCTGGAAAGCGCGACATTCGCACGATGCCAGATCAGTGGACTGTAAAAACCAAAGACCGTAGTCTGTCAGCACAGTGGGAGCATACCTTACTCGTGACCCATAAGGGCGTTGAAGTCCTCACCTGGTCAGAAGGCAGCAATCCACCTCCCGAATGTGTCGCCGGCTTGCATTTCCGTCCCAGCGCATAGATCGCCCTTACAAACGGCATACACCTATTCATGAGTACGGCCACACGAAATCAAGTTGCCATTAACAATGCACTTGAGTTACGCACCGCTCGTGAAAAAGCCTATGCGGAGTTTCAAGCTCACCAAGGCGTCGATAAACTAAGCAAACAACTCAGCAACATGAGTGACGTTCTGCTCATGAAATTGTGGACGCAATGCCAATTGCATGACGATGCCGCCCTGCTTGCGGTCGGCGGCTATGGCCGCAGCGAACTCTTTCCCTACTCTGACGTCGATATCTTAATTTTGCTACCTGACCATGAGTCAAAAACACTGTCAGCTCGCGTCGAGCAATTCATTGCGCAATGCTGGGATGCAGGCGTAGAGATCGGCTCATCCGTTCGGAACAGCGCCGAGTGTTTATCGGAAGCAGCCCAGGACATTACGGTGCGCACCTCTTTATTGGAGGCACGCTTTTTAGGGGGTAATCGCGCGCTCTTTACGCAATTCTCGAAAGCCTACTGGAATGCCATGGATCCCAAGGCCTTCTTTCAGGCTAAATTACTTGAGCTAAAACAACGCCATCAAAAATACCAAGATACGCCCTACTCCT
>JBEBBK010000103.1:0-5015 GCA_041158405.1 Pseudomonadota bacterium | reverse complement strand
TTAGTGAAGACTGCCGATATCTTGGTTGAAAACTACCGCCCTGGGGTCATGAAAAAACTGGGCATCGACTATGCCATTTTAAAAGACATTAACCCCGGCTTGGTTTACGCCAGTATTTCTGGATTTGGTCAAACGGGTCCGTGGGCAGAGCGCCCTGGCTTTGATTTGATGGCCCAGGCAATGTCGGGCGTAATGAGCGTCACCGGCTATCCCGATGGCCCCCCTGTAAAAGCAGGTGTTCCCGTTGCTGACATTGGTTGTGCACTCTTTGCGGTCTATGCTATTTTGGCGGCGCACATCGGCAAGAAAAATACCGGGGAAGGGCAGTTTATTGACGCCTCCCTATTTGATGCTGCCTTAGCATTTTCCATCTGGGATACCTCACAGTATTGGGGCACTGGAGTTGAGCCCTACAAACTTGGCACCGCCAATCACATGAGCGCCCCTTATCAAGCCATGAAAGCTGCTGATGGCTATTTTGTAATGGGTGCTACCAATCAAAAGTTGTGGGCTTTGCTGTGCGACAAAATCAATCGACCAGACCTCCAAACGGACGCCCGTTTTGTAACGAATCCATTACGGCTTGCGAACCGTGAAGTGCTGGTGACCGAGCTTGAAAAAACCTTTGCGACAAAAACAGGTGCTGAGTGGGTGGACTTGTTGCTGGCTGAAGGTATTCCGGCGGGCCCAATCAATACCTACCCCGAGGCATTTGAGAGCGAGCATGGCAAGCACCGTCAAATGCGTATGGAAATCGATCACCCGATTGAGGGCAAAGTCCCCAATATCGGCTTTGCAGTCAAGCTATCGGGCACGCCCCAACAGGTTCGGATGCATCCGCCTTTATTGGGTGAACACACGAATTCAGTCTTATCAGAAATTGGCATAACGGGTGAAGCACTCAAAGCCTTTGAGGCAGACGGCGCCTTCTTACCCTAAACAAATCCCATTACAGGAGCATCTCTTGAATACCTTAATTGACCGCATTGACCACATTGTTCTCACCGTTACGGACATTGAAGTCACTACGCAGTTTTATGAAAAAGCCTTTGGCTTTGAGCGTGAGTTTTTTAGGGGGCCAGAAGGGCAACCACGCCATGCGTTGCTGTTTGGTCAATTGAAAATTAATTTGCAAGACCGCAATACCGACACGCCTACTAAAGCACGCATTCCGACGATTGGCTCTGGTGATTTTTGCTTGATCGCTTCGGTACCATTGGATGACTTCATTACGCACCTCGAGGCGCAAAAGATCCCCATTGATGTTGGTCCGGTTTCACGTCGGGGCGCATTGGGCCCAATCCGTTCCGTTTACTTGCGTGATCCCGACGGTAATTTAGTAGAAGTGGCTGAGTACGTTTAACGATGGCCCCGCAAATGCAAGCACCTAAAGGTAGCGGCATTGGTTTTGTTGTGGTGCAGGCGGTGTTGCTGGGGATACTTTTTTTCGGGCCAAGCGATTTAAATTCTGATGCAGGCATCGCAACATCGAATGGCTTGCTGCTGTGGCTCGGTTACGGCACTTTTATTCTCGGTACCGTAATTGCTTTAATGGCAGCAATTAACTTAGGAAAAAATCTAACGCCATTACCGAGACCAAAAGATAATGCGGCGCTAATACAGGACGGCTTATATCGCTTTGTACGGCACCCGATTTACTTTGGGGTGATTGTGTTATCGGTTGGCTGGGGGCTGATTCAGCAATCCACCTTAGTTTGGCTGTATATATTGATTATTACTATCTTCTTTGATATTAAATCACGCAAAGAAGAGCAGTGGTTGGTAGAACGGTTTTCTGCCTATGTCGATTACCAAGGGCGAGTGCGTAAGCTCATCCCTTGGGTTTATTAAAGCAGAAAATCACACTTTAAAAAGCTGCTACAGCACCGTCGCTTCTCGGATCCCAGCCGCCGCGCAATACGCCCGATGGTTCTCGAATGATGCAACCAGCGTGGCCCACCGTCTCATCAAAATCAGCAAGCATTTCAATATCATGTCCCATAGCAGCCAGTTGAGAAACTACCTTGCTATCAAAGCGGGATTCCAGTTTTAGACTGTCGCTGGTCTGGCCCCAGGTTCTGCCGAGTAACCAGCGCGGCCTGCTGATGGCATCCTGTGGATTGAGTCCATAGGTCGCAGTGCGCGTAAACACAGCGCATTGGGTTTGCGGTTGACCATCGCCGCCCATCGTGCCATAGACCATGGATCGGCCGTCTTTAAATAAGGCGAGGGCAGGGTTGAGTGTGTGAAACGGTTTGCGATGTGGCTCTAAGGTATTTAAATTATGTGGGTCTAAGGAAAAACTGCAACCTCGGTTTTGCCAATTCACGCCGGATTTGGGTAGCACAATACCTGCACCAAACTCATGGTAGATGCTTTGAATAAAGGAGACGCAGCGGCCTTCGCCATCCACAACGCCCATCCAAATCGTATCGGCTGGGCCGCGGCCAGCACCCCATGGCAGGGCTTTCTGACTATCAACCTTGCTGGCTAAATTCTTTAAAAACTCGGGCGTTAAAAAATGCTGCGCATGGTGCGACATATAAGCTGGATCCGTCACGTGTTGATCGCGCACTTTAAAGGCCTGCTTGGTTGCCTCAACGCAATGGTGCACGTATTCTGCGCTATCAACATCAAAGCGTTTTAAGTTGAGTTGATCCAATATGCCCAAAATCATTAACGAAACCACTCCTTGGGTGGGTGGCGTCATGTTGTACACATTACCCAAGCTGTGTTTGAGTTCCAGCGGATCAATTAGTTTTGCCTGATGGCGCTGCAAGTCGGCTAAGCGCAATGGACTTCCAATGGCAGTTAACTCTTTCGCGAGCAGCTCGGCCAGTTCACCGCGGTAATAGTCATCGGTTCCTTTTTTTGCAATCTGCCGGAGCGTAGCTGCAAGCCTGCCTTGCTTAAAAATACTACCCACTTCTGGACTTTTTCCGTTCACTAAAAAAGTCTCGGCAAAGCCCGGAATGGGAGTCAACTCCACCCGTTTTTTTTCGGTCAGACTGGATTGGCTGAAGGTGACAGGCACACCAGCTTCTGCATAATGAATTGCATCTTCCAAGAGGCGTGACAGCGGCAGCTTGCCTCCGAGGCCCTTCTTGGAGAGTGCGTGTGCAGCACCCCAGCCTGAAATGGTGCCAGCAACCGTATTGGCGGCAATAGGGCCCCGAAAGGGAATTGATTTAGTAATGCCTTGGTCGGCATACCATTTCTTTGTCGCGAGTCCTGCCGATGCGCCGCAAGCATCAATACCGCCCATGGCCTTGCCTGGAGCATGAATGACCCAAAACGAGTCGCCGCCAATCGAGTTCATGTGGGGATAGACCACAGCAATGGTTGCCGCCGCTGAAATCATGGCCTCCAGCGCATTGCCACCTTCGCGCAACACCGCAAGCGCTGACTCCGATGCGAGTGAGTGTGGCGCTACTGCCATCCCTTGAATACCCCATTTTGCTTGCATTGTGTCGTACTTCCCCTCTTGCTGTTAACCACTATATGAAAACCACTAGTTTAGATTCTTTGAATCACCAAATTGAAGCATAGAATCAACTTATCCCAAAAAAAGTGCAATTTATGCACTGCGTTAGGGAATGTCCTAAGTTCACTGCTAGCTCGATGCACTACATTGATTCTGTAGTAAAAATATCTTTTTCGGTTGCAGTGCACATCAGGCATTCCAAGAATCTTGATGCGTATCAACTTTTAATGGCGTAATGGTAGTTAGTATTTTTTTAGGAGGAGTCAATCATGGAATCAAACCGCCGTAAGTTTTTGAGTACCGGTATTGGTGCAGGTGTAGCCGGTGTTGCTCTCGGAGCGCCAGCTATTGTGCAAGCCCAATCTGCACAAACATTCAACTGGAAAATGACCAGCGCCTATCCAAAAGGCTCGCCTTTTTATATGGATGGTCCTGGTAGTGCAACCGATCTTGCTAAGCGCATTGGTGAAATGTCCAATGGGCGCCTGAAGATTCAAGTCTTTGGTGCAGGCGAATTAATCCCAGCGTTCGAGGGTTTTGACGCGGTCCGTTCCGGTACCGTCGAAATGAATCACGCCAATAGCTACTTCTGGACTGGCAAAACATTTGCTGCGCAGTATTTCACAGCGGTGCCATTTGGCCTGAACTTTCAGGGCATGAATGGCTGGCTCTATGACGGCGGCGGTATTGATCTCTGGAACGAGACCTATGCCCCATTTGGCATGGTTGCGATGCCTTGCGGTAATACTGGCGTGCAGATGACCGGTTGGTTTAAAAAGAAAATCAATACCGTAGCGGACTTAAAAGGCCTGAAGATGCGCATCCCTGGTCTCGCAGGTAAGGTCTACGCCAATCTTGGTGTTGATGTGAAGGTGCTCCCAGGCGGTGAGATTTTCCCTGCCCTAGAGCGTGGCGTGATTGATGCAGCTGAGTTCGTTGGTCCATTCCAAGATCGTCGTCTGGGCTTGCAAAAGGCAGCCAAGTTTTACTACACCACCGGCTGGCATGAGCCTGCAACTACCTCTGAGCTCCTCATCAACAAAGCAGCCTGGGAGAAGTTACCAAAAGATCTGCAGGCTGTTGTGCAAAATGCTTCAGCAGCGTGTAACGTCATCGGTGAGGCATGGTGCCAGCGTAATAACGCAGAAGCAATGGAGGACTTGGTTAAGAAGCAGGGCGTAACCGCATTGCCTCTTCCAGATTCAGTCGTGGCTGCAATGCGCACTGAAACGAAGAAGATTTTGGACGCTGCCGCAGCAGCCGACCCAATGACAAAGAAAGTGCACGATTCGTATTTTGCATTTAAGAAGAGCTATGACAGCTGGGCTTCATACAGTGAAGCAACGTACCACAGTAAAGTTCGTGGCTAATCTGCTTTTTAATTATTTGAGTTAGGAATTCATGTGCAAAAGTCCTTAAATACAATCGCATCGCGTATTGAAGGCTTACTTGATCACATTGGCAGGGCCACGTCGTATGTGGCCCTTGCCATTGTGGGCTTGATAGTCATCAACGTAACATTGAGATATAG
>JBEBBK010000102.1:0-5041 GCA_041158405.1 Pseudomonadota bacterium | reverse complement strand
GCGCTTGGCGTGGTATGGAATTGGGTGCCCGTGTTTAGGCCATTTGTAAATTGGGGTCAGGCATTTGGCGCGCCTACTCCAGACCAGGCCTTATCAACCCATGCGAATGCAGGGCCTGGCTCGAACTACCGCTTGGTTGCCAATCCCAATTTAAAACCACAAACCGGCAATGGCATTGAGCTGGGATCTCGAGGGAGAGCAGGTGCTTGGCGCTATCAGGTATCAGCGTATGCAAACAATTACGATGATTTTATTGCTCAAGTGACAACGCAAGGATCTACTTTTAACCCGCTTGATCCTGCAATTCTCCAATATCAAAATTTAACGAAGGTCTCTATCCGCGGCTGGGATGTCAGGACGGACTGGGCTTTTGCAAGAAGATGGCAAGCAAATGCAGCCATGGCATATAGCCAAGGTCAGCAGATACAAAATGGCATTTCTGCACCCTTAAATACAATACAGCCCCTTCGCGCCGTCTTGGGTATGCGATATGACGCAATCGAGTGGGGCGCATTTGCAAATCTCATCTGGAATCAAGGTAAGGCGGCTAGCGATGTCAATTTCAATTCCAATACGGGCGGTACCGCCAATCAGTTTTTGACGCCAGCATCGACGATCCTCAATCTAACGGGCTATTGGAAGCCCACCAAACAATTAACGCTGAATTTCAATCTAAATAACGTATCTAATAGCACTTACTGGAATTGGGCAGGTGTGCAGGGCTCAGTCACGACAGTAAGTTCACCCATGTACAACGCATCTGCTGCTCAGCAATCAGCCACTTCGGCTCCACGCAATGCGCAAGTGTCCCTGCGCTACGATTTCTAAGGAGAAAAAATGATTCATTCCATTCAAGCCACCCGTCAATCATTTCAAGCCCTTCGTGCAGATGAAAAGATGCGCCATCGCGATATTGCAAAAGAGTTGGGGATATCCGAGGGCGAATTGATTGCTGCTTTTACGGGCATCAGCGCCATTCCATCGGACGTTGGTGACATGCAAGCAATTCGCCTATATCCAAAATGGCTTGAAATCATGGCATCCATCAAGCCTTTAGGGGAGGTCATGGCCCTCACCCGCAATGCATCCTGCGTCCATGAAAAAGTTGGTATTTACAACAATGCCTCGCAAGATGGGCCCGTAGGGATTTTAGTTGGTGAAATTGACTTGCGTATTTTCTATCACGCCTGGGCGCATGGATTTGCGGTTCGTGAAATGACGAAAGATGGTCTGCAGAGAAGCTTGCAATTCTTTGATAAGGCAGGTGTAGCCATTCATAAAATTCATTTGAGGGCGCAAAGCAATATTACGAACTACGATGTACTGCTAAATCAATTTCAGAGCAATGATCAGGCGATAGGAATAGCAGTAACTGCGCTAGATAAACCCGCTGCCGAATTACCAGATCAAGATATTGATGTGGCAGCCTGGCGTCAATCTTGGCGTGCGATGAAAGATACGCACGATTTTTTTGGTTTGCTGAGGCAATTTAAGCTTACTCGAACGCAAGGATTGCGCCTTGGGGATCCCGAATTTGTGCAAGCGATGCCTGTTACTGTCGTAAAGGATCTATTGGAGCTTGCTGCGAATGCCAGCACTCCGCTGATGGTTTTTGTGGGCAATTCAGGCATGCTGCAAATCCACAGTGGGCCGATTCATAAGGTAGTGCCGATCGGAGCCTGGATCAATGTCATGGATCCCCGCTTTAACCTCCATTTGCGTAGCGATTCCATAGCCCAAGCTTGGTTGGTGCGCAAACCAACCGTAGACGGTATCGTCACCTCGGTGGAGCTCTTTAACGACAGCGGGGAAGCAATAGCCATGTTCTTTGGGGAGCGAAAGCCAGGTAAGCTGGAGTTAACTGCCTGGCGTGCCTTAGTTGATGAATTGCTTGCCCGGTCAACGGCTATAGAGGCCCAAGATGAATCATGATCGCCGTAACATCGTGGTTCACTCCGTCTCTGCAGTCGGATCGATGCTCCTTGGTATAGATGTCTTTGCACACGAGCGTATTGCCGCATCATCCCGTGCGATGCGCTTGATCAGCATTGGCGGGGCATTAACTGAGATCGTTTATTTACTCAAGGCCAATACGGAATTGGTTGGAGTGGACACGACCTCGATTTACCCTGCCGCAGCCACCCGCTTACCCAATGTTGGGTATACCCGCAGCCTTTCTGCCGAGGGCATCTTGGCCCTTCGCCCTACTCAATTGATTGCCACCGAAGATGCAGGGCCGCCTATAGTCTTAAAGCAGATCGCCGATGCCCAAATACCTTTGGCGATCTTCCCGTCTAGCCACCAGTTCAAAGGCCTGATTGATCGGGTGAGCACCATCGGTAGGCTTGTACATAAAACAGATGTGGCTCAAGCGCTGGCTAGTCGATTGTATTTGGAGTGGAGCAATATCCAAGAGAACATTTCTCATTCAAAACTTAAAAATATACGTGTTTTGTTTGTTTTGTCACAAAATCCCAGTCAGCTGATGGTGGGCGGTACAAAAACCAGTGCAGAAGCCATGATTGGCTATGCGGGTGCACGTAATGCGATTACTGGATTCAGTGGGTTTAAACCGCTTACTCCGGAAGCAGTTATTGCCGCCAATCCCGATGTCATTTTGGTGACAGATCAGGGCATGAAAGCCATTGGCGGCATTGGCGGAGTGCTGCGCTTTCCAGGAATAAGCCAAACTCGAGCCGGAAAAGAGCAGAAAATTGTTTCGCTTGAGGCGATGTATCTATTGGGTTTTGGACCGCGCATGCCATTGGCTGTTGCTGAACTCAATTTACTTTTACAGCGCGCAATGGCCTAAAGCGCAGACTGTACAGGATGGATTTCTTTTCCGCTGTAAGGGACAGCACATTTCTGACTAGCGTATTCATTGGTTTAGGCTTGATTGCGTTGATGCTATTTACCTCGCAGTTGGGCGCAGTCCATATTGGCCTTAATGATTGGACCTTGCTGATCAATCATGGCTGGGATACGCAATCGGGTAGTAGCTATGTTTTGTGGCAGTTGCGCTTACCCAGAATCGTTTTTTCTCTTTTGATTGGCGCTGCCCTCGGGCTCGCGGGCGCCCTTACTCAAGGCCTTTTTCGTAATCCGCTTGCCGATCCTGGATTACTGGGCGTATCGGCTGGCGCGGCGTGCGCTGTTGCTTTAGGCATTGTTCTCCTTGGTGACTTGAGCATCCCACTCTTGCCGGAGTGGCGGTTTTGGACTATTCCCACATTGGCATTCTCGGGAGCGATCCTAGTGTGTTTTACTTTAGATCGCATTGCGCGCTGGATTACACCTGGTTCTATTGCGGGTCTACTTTTAACTGGCATTGCCTTAAACGCGTTTGCCGCCGCCATCATTGGTTTATGTACTTATTTAGCGACCGATGAACAGTTACGTAACTTGACATTCTGGACGATGGGCTCGCTTTCAGGTTCCAGTTGGATGTTGGTGATTTCGGCTGCCGTACTCTTTGCATTTGCTTGGTGGCGTTTACGCAGAATGATTGCAGTCATGAATGTCTTTGCTCTTGGCGAATTGGTCGCAGCCCATGTCGGTATTGAAATAAGCCGCGTTCGGATGGAAATCATTTTTTGGGTGGCTTTGCTCTCGGGATTTGCGGTTGCTTGGTGCGGAATGATTGGCTTTGTTGGTTTAATTGCACCCAATTTTGCCCGCGCTTGGCTTGGAGGCGACCAGCGGTTGGTAGTTCCAGCCTCCATGGTTCTAGGGGCTATGTTGTTGCTATTGGCCGACACGTGTGCGCGCACAATCGCAATCCCAGCAGAAGTCCCTGTAGGAATTTTTACTGCTCTTTTAGGGGCGCCATTTTTCATCGTGTTGTTGTGCTCGTCGCGCCGTCAACTGACCTAATGAATACGCTATGCCAATTTCAGGCTTTGCAGATCACGCTTGGTGAAAATGCATTTGGTCCCTTTTCATTCACCATTGCTCCGGGTGAGCGAATTGCCATACTGGGCCCCAGTGGCGCCGGGAAAACGACATTGCTTAAATTAATGTCCGGTGAACTGCGACCCCATTTTGGATCGTATGAACTCAAAGGCGCAGCAATACAAATGTGGCCTTTAGGTGCGCTGAGTAGGGCACGAGCAGTGCTACCTCAGTCGAGTGAGGTAGCCTTTGGCTTAGTAGCTCACCTGGTGATTGGCCTGGGAAGAATTGCGATTGCGGATGATTTAAAGCGCGATGCGATTATTCGGCATACGGCACGTCTGAGTTCCTGCGAGCATCTACTCCATCGGAGTTTTGACACCCTATCCGGCGGTGAAAAGGCGCGCATTCATCTTGCCAGAGTATTTGCACAATTATGGGATGAGCGCAATGGCTTAATTCTGGTTGATGAACCTTTGGCTTCTTTAGACCCTGGCTTGCAAATCGAGTTACTCGAGAGCATGAGGCGGTATGCAGAGGATCGTAATCACGCCATTGTCGCGATCCTGCACGACATCAATCAGGCCATGCACCATTTTGACCGACTGATCTTAGTAAAGGATGGAAAAATGGTCGGGGATCATGTTTCTGGAATGGCTGTGATTCCGGATTTGGCTGATTTGTACCAGATTCAATTGGATGTAATTGACCGGGATGGCTCACCTCCATTGGTTTTTCCGAGGGCAAGTCTGGGGCCAAATACCCTATAAAATGACGATAAATATAAGCCCAGCAAAACGAGGGGTTTCCTGATAGCGTATTACGTATCGAGCTGGCTTGTGCCTCGCCTTTAGGAGTTATGAATATGAAACGCATCTTTTTATTTTTACTGACCAACATCGCCATCATGTTGGTGATTTCAGTCATCATCAGTGTATTTGGACTGGGTCAAATCCTGGATCAGAATGGTGTGGACATTGACCTGATGTCATTGCTGATGCTTTCTGCGGTAGTGGGTATGACGGGCTCATTTATTTCCCTCGCTATGTCCAAATCGATGGCGAAGCACTCCGTGGGTGCCTATGTCATACAAGAGCCACAGAATGACCAGGAGCGTTGGTTGCTCAGCACGGTCGAGCGTCAAGCCACT
>JBEBBK010000101.1:0-5049 GCA_041158405.1 Pseudomonadota bacterium | reverse complement strand
TTGAGTAACTCAATCATTTTGCTGAGATGTTTATCAGCGCGACGGCCCGATAAAATTTCATCACCAATCACAATTAAGCCGAAGCGGCGTGACGATTTGCTTTCTATGTCGGCCATTTACGATGCTTCCATATCAATCACAGCGTGCTCCACCTTCGGCGTTTTGGCCTCTTCCGTTGCGCGCAATTCCTTGAGTGCGCCCAATAAGAAATGGGAAAACCACAGCGCGGCAAAGACAAAGATAATGGAGTAGACCCAAAGCGCCACAAAGCTAACAAAGGGGAATAAAACCAACGCCAGTGCAGAAGTGGCCCAAAAGAAGGTGGGCACTGCACCGAGCATTCCGGCTATAACACCCATGCCCAACAACTCCCAGCGATAGCGCTCAAGCAACATATCGCGCTCGGCGGTAGTAGCATGCTTTAGCAAAACGTCATACGACATAAGGCGCATGGTTAGCCAGCCCCAGAGCAAAGGCGGCAATATAGCCACGAGCGGTGGAACCCACCATACCGGCAGAGTCAACATAATCAAAGCCAAGCAAATGAAGGCAGACCAAATGGTGTAGAAAAAACTACCGATCATGCCGCCCTTACCTAGCGCCTCAATACCACTGTAATTGCCTTGACGCATCACGCTAGTGACGATTGCCGGTACAGTGGAAAACGCGATGTAGACCAGCAAGCTAGTTGCGATTAAAGGGATTAAGAGCATTACCAAAAACAAAGGGGCGACCCAAGCACGCGCTTCATCAAGCCCTACCCAAGTCAATATGGTTTGAATCCAGCTCGTAAAAATCGAAGTGGTTAAAAACACCCGCAGCATATCCAGCGCAGGTGACCATATCAACCAAATGACAACGCCCCAGAGGATCGAGACAATCAGGAAAGGTCGAAAACTCAGCCAGAGCATCCGGGGGTGCATCGTACCCACCATGGCCAAACCAAGGGAACGAAATACATTTTGCACTCCTTGCATTGGCTTACTTTCCCTTCAGGTGGAATAAATGCAGGAAGGCGTGGCGTAATCCTTGCCACTGCTGAGCCCAAATCGAATCGGCTACATTTACTCCGCGCACTCCCGTGGGATAAACCGCATTCGGAAATACCGCCGTTTTAAAGAGCATATCCCACCACGGAAACAAAATACCAAAGTTACAGCCGCCCAATACGCCCGGCTTACCAATAGCCTCATGTCCGTAGCCAACAGCATGGTGCATGCGATGGAACATCGGAGAAATCAATAAATAGCGCCCAATACCCAAGTGTATTTTTAGATTCGCATGCTGCCAACTTTCAATCAATTGACCGACGACAACCAAAAAGACAAACTGGCCTGGGGAGACACCAAACAGTAAGGCAAAGAATGCAAAGACGAGCGCATGCATGATGTCATCAACAACATGATTGCGATCATCCGACCAGGCATTCATGGCTACTTGGCTATGGTGCAAGGTATGCAATTGCCACCACCACTGAAATCGATGGGAGGCACGGTGATAGACGTATTCAACAAAGTCCAGCATCACGAGGTAAATGCAAAAGCTCACTAGCGGAATAGTAGTGACACCGGGCCACCAATCTTCAACATTGAGTCGTTCAAAGCGCCAGTCGTGCAAAACCGATTGCATCTGGAAAAATAGTCCAGAGAATGCAAAGAAAATGAACAATTGAAAAAAGCCCAATCGATGAAAAAGCGTATAAGCAACATCGGGCCACTTGGCTTTTACGTACGCACCTTGATTCTCCGCTGGATTGACTCGCTCCCAGGTCCGCAATACAAGCACAATGATGGCAATCTGCAGAACGCCGAGCATGAACCACTCAACGCCATCGTAGGCATCTTCCGCCAATCCAATCCAATTGAGCTGAAATAAAAGCGGCTCCACGACATGCCGATAGAGGCTCTCCTGTACTTCGCCATACCAGCGGGTGATCCCTAAATCGGTATCGACTAAGCTCATATCGGTCTTGCCTTCGCTGGGCCTAAAGGCAGAACATCAAAGCAGTAGCCTTTGCGTTTCCAGCCTTCAATGAGGGGCTCTAAGACAGCGGGAGCCCATGCATCTTTGCGTGACCAAATGCCCAAATGCGCCATCGTGATATCACCCGGTTTAACCGATCGCAAGGCTTTTTCTAAAAGGGCTTGATTGGGGAACTTCTCAGAGTTCAACTCATCCCCTAAAAATCCAGCAGGCGCCCAGCCAATGTGGCGATACCCGCACTGCTCTGCCATCGTCAGCAATTGAGGCGAGGTCTTGCCGCCCGCAGCACGCCAAATCGGATCCAAGGGTCGATTGCTAAGCTCCTTAAAACGGGTATTCACCCGATTAATCTCCGCACAGACTTCTGCGCCGTTCATCGATTTGACTTGATTGGCGCTGGTACCGAACTCGGGTTTCATTTGGACCCGTGCATCACCCGCTGCATTTGCTGGCAAATCTTTCACAAAGTAAACGTGGTCATAGGTATGGCTACCAAACTGGTGCCCTTCTTTGACCCGCTCTAGCCAAAAGGGTTTCCAGCTATCGTCTAAAGAATAGTCACCGCGAAATGTTTTTTCATTTGCCAGAAAGAATGTGGCTTTCACTTGCTGCCGATTCAAAATCGCAGCAACCGTTTCCGCTACCGCCATATTGCCAGTATCAAATGTCAGGTAAATCGGTTTTTGACAGGTCTTGGCTTGAGCTAGGCCCGCACCTAATGCAGAGGCTAAGGCAAGCGATAAGTAAAGAAAGGGCCTAGTTGAGAAGTGCATGCGCTGCATTACTCCCAAGGCGCACGCGGGTGAAAGAAAATGCCGTGCGGTGATTTACCTACCGGTATCACGCTCACTAACTTCATAGTTGGCACATCAATCACGCCTGCTTTACGCGCAAACCGAAAGGTGACCCACAATTGCTTGCCATCTGGTGTTAGCTCCATATCATCTGGTCCTGCTGGCAAGCCAGTGATCTCGCCCACTTTTTCCAGAGTCTGCATATTAATCAAGGAAATGGTGGAAGCAATCCGATTGGTTACAAAAACGTGCTTGCGATCGCCTTGTGGTCGAAAGTTGTGAGCGCCTTTGCCCGTAATAATCTTTTTGACTTCACGGCGATTGCGCCAATCGATTACTTGTACATAGTCAGCACCAGTAATGCCCACCAATAGGTATTGATCTCCCGGCGTCATCCAAAGTCCAGCCGGCGCTGGCCCGGTTGGTATCTTCCATAACAAAGTCTGATTAACTAAATCAATCACAGCAAGATCGTTGGAATCCTGCATCGTTACAAATGCAAGCTTACTGTCCGCAGTAAATGCAATGTGGCTTGGCGTTTTGCCAACAGTAATCGTTTTAGCTAACTTTAAATCCGCTCCATTCGCTGCATAAATGTCAACGCGGTCCAAGCGGTTTGCCGCAGTAATAAACCAGCGGTTATCTGGAGAGTAACCAATGTGATACGGGTCGATGATTTTTGGAATGCGTCCAGTTACCTCACCGGTCAATGGATTCATCAAGGCAATGTCATTGCCCATTGCATTCGCAACCAACAAGGTTTTTTCATCTGGCGTCAACATGACGTGATGCGGTTCCTTACCAATTGGGATGGTTTTAGTAACCGTGCGCGTTTTCATATCGACCAGACTTACGGTCGCATCCCCCGAATTTAAAACGACCGCCAGCGTGGGCTCGGCTGGCTTGGCAGCCTGCGCTACCCCGAACAACATGCAAGCGGCTATAAAAGCAACTGCCGGCCTTAAAGCAAAATGAAAAAATGCGGGTGTATGCACGTCAATGGCCTGTTTACAAATGAAAGTTGATCTATAACTCTATTGTAAGCAGTTTGTGGCTTAGCGCAGGCTTGCGAGAACCTTTTCAAGGCGCTTTAATGACATTGGGGTTGGGGTTTTGAGCTCCTGCGCAAACAGGGCTACACGGAGTTCCTCCAGTTGCCAACGAAAATCCCGCAAGCCTGGGTCATCCTGCATTGCATAAGACGAGCCCTTGGCGCCGTGTAGACGCTTTTGCCATGGCCGAGCAATGGACTCCCAGTCGCGCTGGCACTGCGCATCCCGTGCTGGGTTAGTGCGCATCTTTTCAATGCGCAGTGCAATTGCCTTGAGGTAGCGCGGCAAATGCACCAGTTGCGCATAGGGAATTTCAAGCAGCATTTTCGGAAAAATGAGGCCCTGAATTTGCTCAGTCATATCCGCATGGGCGGTTTGCGATACCGCCTTTGCTTGTGCCATTTTTTTCTGAGTCTCGGCATGGGCCTCGAGTGCAGCCAAAGTATGGCGCGCAATTTCATGGGCAATCAACGCTAAGCGGGGCTTCCCGCTGCTGACCCGCTCTGCAAAGTCGTCGGCATTACCTGGCAATGGATCCTGCATGAAAGCGCGCTCCAAAGCAAGCTGCAGTATCTGCTCAATGAATTGATCCACTTGGCCAATATTAATAAACAGCAAGCCAATTTCGCGGGCACCGGGCATCTGTTTTTGCAAGGCCTTCAGTGTGTCTTTTTGACCGATGGCAAACAAACGGCGTAAACCCTGCCAATGCACCTTACGCGCCTCAATCAGATCATCAAATACCTCGAGGTCTACTGCCTCCCCCCGATCTACTAGCGCGGGATAGCCAAACAAGGTTTTATTTCCCTTTTGAATCTCCAGCGTCTCCGGCAAGGGACCAAAATCCCATTGGCGATAACCTCCAATGGCTGCGGTAATGGGGGCATCGCTTGGCAGTACGCCTATCTTTTTGCTATCCGCCTGCATAACCTCGGTCGCAACGGTTTCTTGTGCCACCGCCTGAAAGGCAGTGCGAGCCTCTTGGCCATACTCGGCGCGCAAGCGCGATAAATTGCGCTCAAGCTCCAGCTGACGCCCATGCTCATCAATCAAGCGAAAGTTCATGGCGCAGTGGGCTGGCAATGCCTCCGGACGAAAGTCCGTACGCTTAAATTCCAGACCCTTCTCTTTACGCAAATCTGTAATTAAGGCATCCATGAAATCGCCAAGGCCAAATTGCTTGGCATCGGTTACGCGCTGCATAAAGCCCTTGGCGTAAT
>JBEBBK010000100.1:0-5067 GCA_041158405.1 Pseudomonadota bacterium | reverse complement strand
CGAACGAGCTTTTCAAGGGATTCTGGGGTCACTGTGGCGCAGAGGGGAATTGGGGTGGCTGATGGGGTTCGAACCCACGACAACTGGAATCACAATCCAGGACTCTACCGCTGAGCTACAGCCACCGTAGAAGAATTGAAATTATAGCTTTTTGTCGGCTTTTAGCCAAAATTTACCAGTCAGCCAAATAGAGCCTAATCTGGGCTGCTTTTTAGGGCAAACACGTCATATAAAAGCGCTTAATTTCAGGGTCGCAGCGTACGTCCTTAAGGACAATCGGCCGCTCCAAGGAGATGCCTTCAATCGAGCGGCAGCGGCTGAGTGCAGCATAGACTTGGCCCGATGCAAAGGTTCCAGAAGATAGATCAACCTTCACCTTATCAAGCGTCTTGCCCTGGCTTTTGTGGATCGTCACAGCCCACGCCAGCATGAGTGGCATTTGCTCATAGGAGCCAATCACATTGGGTTTGATTTTTCCAGACACCATATCGTGGTCGTACTTGTACGACTCCCATTTAAATGGGGTTACCTCAACCGTATTCGTATAGGCCCCGTTGGGGATCTTGACCTTAATTTTGTCTTTGCTGATTTCATGAACAATCCCAATGCTGCCGTTGACCCATTTTTTAGGAAAACCATTGTCGTTGGCGGTAAACATGACTTTCGAGCCCGGTTTCAGGGTTAAGTTCATGGGTGAAGGTAAGTTGCGCTCATCCACATTGAACTTTCCCTCGAGTTTGCCAGTAAAGCTAGTTGCATCACTCGTCAGGTTTTTGAGCTCGCCGTGATTGATCATGTCTGCCCTAGCATTGGTCGTAGTCAGCGTAATCGTCAGCGGATCGGGCTCTGCTGCTTTAGCAAAGCAGGCATCGTTGATGGTTTCTAATGCCACCTCAATGTCTTCATTGATGCGGATTTGATTGAGTAGCTGCGCAAAATGAGCGTCCTTTTGCCGAAAGATTTTTGTCAGTTCGATCATCGTAATTTCTTTGCGGTGCAGTGCCATAGCGCAAAAGAAATACGGGCCCTCATAGCCCCGCTCATGCAGGATATGCATATCGCTGCTCGACACAACCGGCGGTAATTGAAATAAATCGCCGACAAACATCACCTGTATACCCCCAAATGGCTCGCCTTTTTGGGGTCCGTTTTCGCGCAAAAAGAGGTCGATCGCATCCACAATATCAGCGCGTACCATCGAGATTTCATCAATGATGAGTAAGCGAATGTCCTTATACAGCTGACGCTCACGCGAGGACCGCAGTGGCTTGATGTCTTCTTCTGGAAAAATCAAGCGCGGCGGCAGGCGAAAGAAGGAATGAATTGTGACGCCACGCACCTGCAGTGCTGCAACCCCGGTAGGAGCAAGAACCACGACATTGCCAGTAATGGTCTTACGCAAATGACTAATTAAGGTAGTTTTACCCGTACCCGCCTTACCGCTAATGAAGATGTAGGGATCGCCTCGCTCCACTGCATCTAAGGCCAATTGGTAGTCTGGGGTAATCTCCAGCTCGAGATCAGCGCCCTGGTTTTGTATTGCGCTCATGAATGTACCGCCGTGGCAGTATCCATCTCAAACGCAGCCCAATCGCCCAACTCCAAACTGGCCTCTAGAAAAAAAACAGCAATTGCCTCTTTGCTCTGAACACGGGCCAAGGCATGGTGGTCCGATAGACGCTGGCGCCAATAGCGCGAACCTGCCCTACCATGCGCCAGACCAATAATATGCCGCGTAAAGGCGCCAATGTAAAACGGTTTACCCTTACTCTGGCATTCATCAAACCAGCGCCATACTTGATGCACTAAGCCAATTTGCACCCGATGCCACTCAGACTCGCTAAAGAGATAGCCTGCAGCCTCTCCATCAGTCTCGTGTAAGTCATCCCAGCCCAAGAGCATAGCCGGAAAGTGGTAGGCGGCGCGCCCCACCATAAAGCCATCGAAGTCATGCCAGTGGCCTGCAATTTGGTCGTTGTTCTCTAGGCCGCCATTGAGTAAAACGGCCACATCTGGAAACTGCTTTTGAAGATCCAAACGCAATTGTGCTGCTACGGCATAGTGCAATGGGGGCTTACTACGGTTTTCTTTAGGAGAAAGGCCCTTCAATACAGCGTTACGTGCATGAATGGTGACCTGATGGGCGCCAGCTTCAGCAACGGCCAACATAAACTCAAGAGCAAATTGGTAGTCTTTCTGATGCAGGCTTGCATCCATCTGATCTAGGCCCAAGCGATGCTTTACCGAGATTGGCAAATCGCATGCCGCCCGCATAGCCCGAACGCAGTCGGCTACCAATTGTGGCTCTGCCATCAGGCAAGCACCAAAGGCCCCGCGCTGTACCCGCTCTGAAGGGCAGCCGCAATTGAGATCGATTTCGTCATAGCCCCATTGGGCTGCTAGGATTGCTGCTTTCGCCAGATCGGCTGGCTCACTGCCACCCAGTTGCAGTACTACGGGATGCTGTTCGTCGGAATAATCAAGATGACGCGGCACATCGCCATGCAGCAATGCGCCTGTAGTCACCATTTCGGTATATAGAACAGCGTGCTTCGATAGCTGCCGATGGAAAGAGCGGCAGTGCCGATCGGTCCACTCCATCATCGGCGCAACGGCTAAACGCTTCCCTCCTGGATTAGCTCGGTGTTCGTTATCGGATTGCGTCATTGCATCTGAATCCATTGGATTTCTATCATTCGCCTCGTGCCATTATCCAGCACCACTACTCCATGCAGAGAGAAAAAACCACCCGAAGGTGGTTTTTCTGAGCAGCTTGAGGCGCCTACTCGCGGGAAGCTTTCTTACGATCATGCTCTTTTAAGTGACGTTTGCGCACGCGAACGCTTTTGGGTGTCACTTCAACCAACTCGTCGTCGCTAATGAACTCAACCGCGTATTCCAAAGTCAGGTCAATTGGCGTCACTAAGCGGACCGCTTCATCGGTGCCAGAGGAGCGTACGTTGGTTAGCTGCTTGCCTTTAATCGGGTTTACAACCAGATCGTTATCGCGACTATGAATACCAATCACCATGCCTTCGTATACGGGGTCACCGTGCTTCACAAACATGCGGCCACGGTCTTGCAATTTCCAAATGGCGTAGGCCACTGCTTCGCCATCATCTTGACTGATCAGCACGCCATTATGGCGTTCGCCCAAAATACCGTCTTTCGCAGGCGCATAAGAATCAAAGGTATGGCTCATCAAACCATTGCCGCGGGTCATGGTCATAAAGTCACCTTGAAAACCAATTAAGCCACGGGCAGGAATACGGTACTCCAGACGCGTACGCCCTTTTCCATCGCTCACCATATCTTGCAACTCACCCTTGCGCTTACCTAAATCTTCCATCACAGCACCTTGGGTAGCGTCTTCGACGTCAACCGTTAAATTCTCATACGGCTCCATCTTCACGCCATTCTCTTCATGGAAAACGACGCGTGGACGTGATACTGCCATTTCATAGCCTTCGCGGCGCATCGTCTCTACAAGAATAGTGAGGTGCAATTCACCGCGACCGGAAACTTCAAACACAGTATCGTCATCCGTTTCTTTTACTCGCAATGCCATATTGGACTTTAATTCACGATCTAAGCGTTCGCGAATTTGACGGCTCGTCACAAACTTACCTTCACGACCTGCAAATGGGCTAGTGTTCACCATAAAGTTCATGGTTAAGGTTGGTTCATCGATCTTCAGCATCGGTAATGCCTCAGGCGTATCCACTGCACAGACAGTGGTACCAATAGCTAACTCTTCAATACCGTTAATCAATGCAATATCACCAGCAAAGGCTTCGTCAACAACCTCACGCTCCAAGCCTTTAAATTTCAATACTTGGTTAACGCGCCCTTTAAATGGAACACCCTCTGGGCCATTCATACAAATCACTTCCATGCCCGGCTTAACGCGGCCACGGTTCACGCGACCAATACCAATCTTTCCAACATAACTGTTGTAATCAATTGAAGAGATCTGAAACTGCAAAGGACCATCCGGATTATCGTCACGGACAGGAACATACTTTAAGACAGCGTCGAACAGGGGGCGCATATCGCCTTCACGCACATCTTCTTTCATGCCTGCATAGCCATTTAAGCCAGATGCGTAAATGATTGGGAAGTCGAGCTGCTCTTCGGATGCGCCCAGTTTGTCAAATAGCTCAAAGGTTGCGTTGATCACATAATCACAACGCGCACCAGGACGATCAACTTTGTTGATCACCACAATTGGCTTTAAGCCAAGTGCTAGTGCTTTCTTGGTTACGAAACGGGTTTGTGGCATTGGGCCTTCAACTGCATCAACCAAAAGCAATACACCATCCACCATCGAGAGAACGCGCTCTACCTCGCCACCGAAGTCGGCGTGGCCTGGTGTATCGACGATGTTAATGTGGGTGCCGTCATATTCCACTGAGCAGTTTTTGGACAGAATCGTAATGCCACGCTCTTTTTCAAGATCGTTCGAGTCCATAACCCGTTCAGTCATTTTTTCATTCGAGCGGAATGTACCGGATTGGCGTAAGAGTTGGTCAACCAAAGTAGTTTTACCGTGGTCAACGTGGGCGATGATTGCAATATTACGAAGTGCGCGTTTAGTCATGTGAAGCTTCTAAAGTTAAAAATAAGGTTAAGGGGCTTGTGAAATCAAGCGTTTAGGGTGCAGTACGCCGGAACGGCAATCGGCAGTACCAATAAAGTTATGGGGCGCAGCGGTAGCACGATAAATCCGCACCAAGGCTTCTGCCAATGGAAATTTTGTATTTACCGTGAGCGGAACGCGCTGACCCATTTCTAGGCGCTTGGCTTGTTGTGCATCTACGGTGAGGTGAGGCAAGGTTTGCAATAAAGCGTCTACTGGCAAGACAAAATCAGCGTGGTCTGCCGTTGTCCGCAAGAGATCATCCAAGGATATGGACTGTGCCAAGCTCAGGTGGCCCACTTCGCTGCGACGCAGACCGACCAAATGGGCACCACAGCCCAGGGCCGCGCCTAAATCTTCTGCCAGTACCCGAATATACGTTCCCTTACTGCAACTGACTTCCAAAGTAGCGTCAGGCCATTGCAACT
>JBEBBK010000099.1:0-5078 GCA_041158405.1 Pseudomonadota bacterium | reverse complement strand
ACATTCTTACCATGGGCGGTAGCCGCAGCCAAGAGATGCTGATACCCATTGGCCAGCGCCAAGACTTGTGCCGCTACCGGCTCAGCGAGTTGATCCAGTAATGCAGCATCATCAATCAAGATAACCTTACGAATACCCGGAATCGCCGCTGCCGCAGCAGCAACACCATTGGCATTACTGCCAGCAACCAAAATATCGACTTCTGGGCTGCAAGCAAGTGCTGCCGTTACCGTATTTAATGTGGCTGCCTTGAGGATCTGGTTATCGTGCTCTGCTAATACAAGTGCGGCCATTTAAATTACCTTCGCTTCATTTTTTAATTTATCCACAAGCGCGGCAACATCTGCAACGAGAATGCCCGCAGTCCGTTTTGGTGGCTCTTCGACTTTGATGGTTTTTAGATGGGGCGTCACATCAACGCCAAGCGCCTCTGGCTTCATGATGTCCAGCACCTTTTTCTTGGCCTTCATGATATTAGGCAAGGTAACGTAACGGGGCTCATTGAGTCGCAAATCGGTGGTGATGACCGCCGGCAAAGCCATGGAAATGGTTTCTAGGCCTCCATCGACCTCGCGCGTCACGCGAAGCGTGCCATCTACAAAAGCCACTTTAGATGCGAAGGTCGCTTGCGGAATATCCATCAGGGCCGCCAACATTTGGCCTGTTTGATTGCTGTCGTCATCAATCGCCTGCTTGCCCAAAATGATTAACTCGGGCTGCTCTTTGGCGCACACTGCCTGCAACAACTTGGCTACCGCTAAGGGCTGCAAATCAACATCGGTTTCCACCAAAATGGCACGGTCAGCACCAATCGCTAGTGCGGTTCGAAGGGTCTCCTGGCACTGCTGACTCCCCGCAGAAAAAACCACGATCTCGCTTGCAATGCCAGCCTCTTTCAAGCGAATGGCCTCTTCAACTGCAATTTCATCAAACGGATTCATGCTCATCTTCACATTCGCGGTGTCAACACCGGACTGGTCAGACTTGACTCTAATTTTGACGTTGTAATCAACAACGCGCTTCACTGCAACCAGAATTTTCATGGCACTTACTTAGTCTCTTCTATGGGATCAATACACTCGATTTTACTCGCCCTCAGGGCATTCGGCTTGAGTCGCCTACAAGTCTGCCAAGGCCTTCACGTGGGCCACCACGCTACGCCCTAAAGCAGAAAGGTTATACCCTCCCTCAAGGCAGCTGACAATGCGGCCGCCAGCCGATTCCTTGGCAACCTCTTTCAGGCGCTGGGTCATCCAAACATAATCGTCTTCTACCAAACCCATTTGACCCAAGTCATCCTCGCGATGGGCATCAAAGCCTGCAGAGATCAAGATTAATTCGGGCTGAAAGGCCCTTAAGCGCGGCAACCAGGTTTCAGTAATCATCTTACGAACCACATCTCCCTTGGTTGAGGCGGGCATTGGCATGTTAACCATATTATCGGAATGCTCTAAGCCGCTGTATGGATAAAAGGGGTGTTGAAAAAAACTGCACATCAGAATTTTAGGATCGTCATAAAATGCCGCCTCCGTGCCATTGCCGTGGTGGACATCAAAATCAATAATCGCCACCCGCTCAATACCGTATGCACTGATTGCATAGCGCGCAGCAATTGCGATGTTGTTAAAAACGCAGAAACCCATCGAGCGTGTTGGCTCCGCATGATGGCCAGGTGGGCGGATTGCACAAAATGCGTTTTCGACTTCGCCTTTCATGACCGCATCGACGCCAGCAATCGCTGCGCCCGCGGCACGCAACGATACGGTTAGGGTTGCTGGGTTCATGATGGTGTCGCCGTCGAGCATAAAGTAACCCGATGTTGGTGAGTGGCCAGTGACATACTCCACGTGATCGGCACTATGAACCAACTCGACTTGCTCGGTTGTGGCAAGCGGCGGCTCGATCCGCTTTAGAAAACCATCGACGCGGCTCAAAATGAGTTGATCTTCAATTGCCTGAATGCGCTCCGGACACTCAGGGTGATGACTGCCCATTTCATGCCTCAAAAAATCACTGTGGCTTATATATGCTGTTGTCATTCTTCTCACCTCTTTATATCGTCCATCCCAACGAATTTATCTATAAAATCAATTGGTGAACCTTATTTTAATTATTCCCCGCATTGGCTCTTACATTACTAATAGGGGAATCTGCCTCCTGCTCGCCAGTATCGCAATTGCCCTCTTATCCGCGTGCGCATCGGCTCCACCCAACACAGAAGCAACGTCCCCTAGCAAAACCGTTGCTGATACTTCTATCGTAAACCAAGTGGGTGAAGAGGCGGCAGAGCGGCAACTTAGCCAAAACCTCCAAGCCATGCTGGCTCAGATTAGTAAGACCGAGAGCATCCCACTCAGCGCCCTAGAGGCTGCGTTTGCGGACAGCAAAAACGTAGCCCAAGTTCGAAAATTAGTCCTGCCTGGCCCGCCTGGATTTAGAAAGAACTGGGTTGCGTACCGTGGGCGCTTTATCGAGCCCGCTCGAATCAAGGCAGGGATGGCTTTTATTGAACAAAATCGCTCCTATCTGGATCAGGCTGAACGTGAAACCGGTGTCCCAGGAACAGTCATCGCCTCGATCATTGGAGTAGAAACCATCTATGGGCGAAACATGGGTAGCTTCAAGGTCAAGGATGTTTTATCAACCCTTGCATTTAACTACCCCGATACGCCGAACCGCGCCAGCCGTGAAGCCCTGTTTCAAGATCAGCTCAAGCAACTCATCTTGCTTTGTTGGGCCGAATCCGGCGGCAATCCACTGCGGAGCACTAAAAACCCTTCAATCAAAGCCAATGCATTTGACCGCTGCCTTAACCAGACCAGCTCCTATGCCGGCGCAATTGGCCTGCCGCAATTTATGCCCAGTAGCATCCGCAATTTCGCAAAAGATGGTGATGGTGATGGTGTGATTGATTTACGGCAAAGCCGCCCGGATGCGATTGCAAGCGTGGCACGCTTTTTACGACTGCACGGTTGGCAACCCGGGATGCCAATCTACTTTCCGATTACAGAAACAGAACAAAACCAGGCCGCCATTCGGCGCTTAGCAGATGGCCTACCAGATGCCAAACACACCGTGCAGGAATTCATTGAATTGGATATCTTAGATAGCCGCTACGGTGATCTACAAACCGGTGGTGTAGCACCGCAAAGCAAAGCTCTCATCATTGATTTGCCGTTTGTCAACGAGCTCGGCAATGATCAGGTGCGCTATGTTGTTGGTCTTGAAAATTTTCTCAGCATCGTTCAATACAACCGCAGCTATTTTTATGCGCAGAGTGTCGCTGAGTTTGCAGAGGCGCTAGGTTACGTCAACCAAAGTGCAGCGTTTAAAGCACCTACTGCGCCGACCACTAAAGCCAAGAAACCTGCTACAAAAAAGGCTCAAAAGACTAAAAAGCCCAAGACCAACTAGGCTGGAAATACTCCCGTGGAAAGATAGCGGTCACCGCGGTCACACACAATAAATACAATCGTGGCATTTTCTACTTCCTGCGCAATCCGTAAAGCAATGACGAGCGCTCCTGCAGCTGAAATACCGCAGAAGATACCTTCCTCTGCCGCCATACGACGAGCCATTTCCTCGGCCTCGCCTTGACTGACATACTCAATGCGGTCTACTCGATCTGCTTGGTAAATTTTAGGTAGGTACTCAGGAGCCCATTTCCGAATTCCTGGAATCTGCGATCCCTCCGATGGCTGCGCGCCAATAATCTGAATCTCCGGATTCATTGACTTTAAATACGTCGAGACCCCGGTGATCGTACCGGTAGTGCCCATTGAAGAAACAAAATGTGTAATTTGCCCATGGGTGTCGCGCCAAATTTCAGGGCCAGTTGTCTCCAGGTGCGCTCGGGGATTATCTAAATTGGAAAACTGATCCAGTAAACGCCCACGCCCTTCTTTTTGTAACTGCAAAGCATAGTCACGCGCTAGCTCCATGCCTCCCGTTGCAGCCGTTAGAATCAGCTCAGCCCCATAGGCAGCCATGCTTTGGCGGCGCTCTAAACTTTGATTCTCGGGCATCACCAGCACCATTTTGTAACCCAACATGGCAGAGGCCATTGCCAAGGCAATACCAGTATTGCCACTGGTAGCTTCTATTAAGGTATCGCCCGGCTGAATCTCGCCGCGCTCTTGTGCACGCACAATCATTGATAGCGCAGGTCGATCCTTGACCGATCCCGCCGGATTATTCCCTTCGAGTTTGCCTAAAACAACATTGCCACGCGCAACGATGTCCGGACTTGGTATCCGCTGCAAACGAACTAACGGTGTATTCCCAACCGTTTGGGAAATGGTCATGTAGGAGGAGTGGGGATTGGCGGGCGAGTTCATCAAACTATTTTAGCCACAAGCCCACCAATCCGGTGAATTAAGCGCAATCACGCTATTTCATATTGGGGCGGCGTTTATTCCCAGTTTTTTTGTCCTTTCCCCCTCTTGGAAGTGGGGTACTGATCTTGCGTTTCCCGCGAGCGCCCTTGGGATCGGCTCGCACGCAGAGTAGGCTCGCCTTGTGCGCGTGGGCTTGCTTTCGCTCCACTGCGGGTTTCACGGTACGCACTGGGGGATTCAATAGTTAAACCGTTATCGACCATCTTTTCAACCGACTTCATTCCAATGCCACGCACCCGCTTTTGTAAGTCATTGGCATCGCGGTAAAAGCCACCATCCTCCCGCTCTGAAATAATGGCGCGCGCCTTTGATGGACCTAAGCCTTTAATACTCTCCAGCTCAGACTGGCTTGCGCTATTAACGTTAACGGGTGATGCCATTGCATCTGATAACCCAACTCCAATTACAGGTACCAACATAGACATCAGCGCTACTTGAAATGCATATTGACGTACATACGAACGAAACTTTTGAATCATATCAACCCCTTTTGATCGTTAAGAAATCCTTGGGCTAAATGAATAGCGTACAAGGACTCCTGATAACGGACAGAAGATGAAGTGGTTGACTATAAATAGGCTGCTGACAGTGTGACTACACTGAAATCAGTAAGTACTTAGGGTGGTGTAAATCTAGATTACGTTCGTATCAATTCAAGCGCTCGGCTGACTCAGAAAATCA
>JBEBBK010000098.1:0-5129 GCA_041158405.1 Pseudomonadota bacterium | reverse complement strand
GCTCCGCTGCGAGGCCGCGCTTCGCCAATTCCTCTGCAATGGCCGCTGTTACTTTTTCTGCTGTGCCTACGGGTACCGTTGATTTATCCACCACTACCTTCGGCGTGCTCATGTGGCGCCCAATATTGCGAGCTGCAGCAACGACATACTGTAAGTCCGCTGAGCCATCCTCATCGGGCGGCGTGCCCACTGCAATAAATTGAATGTCACCATGCGCTACCGATGCTGCAATATCGGTAGAAAACTGTAAACGCCCTGCAGCGCGGTTACGCTCAATCATTTCTTTGAGGCCCGGCTCATAAATCGGTACACCACCGGAATTCAGAATGGCAATTTTCTTGGGGTCTAAATCCAAGCAAAATACATTGTTACCTTGCTCAGCTAAACAGGCGCCAGTGACTAAACCGACGTAGCCGCTTCCAATGATGGTGACTTTCATGGGGTATCAACCGTCCTTAAAAAAAATTTACATGGATGGGCCACTTGCTGCGGCCCCTTCACTGCGTCTTGGGGAGTATGCCTCCCAATGATTACAACCAGGACATTGCCAGTAAAAACGCCTTGCTCTGAAGCCGCAGTTACCACAGGTATAGCGCGCCAATGCGGTCGTACGCTGCTTTAAGAGGCCCAAGGTTGCCTGTAGGTCAGCAATACGCTCAGGGCTGCCATTGAGCTCTGCTAAGGCCAAACGGGTTTCTGCTAACTTCGAGAGCGCTGTTAGGCTAGGGGTGTGTTGCATCACCCCGACCAACATCACCTCAGCTGCAGCAGGCCCCCGAATTAACATCAGGTGCTTGTGCACAATATCCAATAGCTCGCCAGCCGATTGCGTCGTTAATAGGGTCATCAGGTGATCCAAGCCGGCATTGGTTTTATCCACCGCAGTATGGGCAGCCATCCAGCGATCGGCAACCAAGTGCATGTAGGCGGGGTGTTTTTCTGCCGCCTGGCTCCACACCTCAATTGCTTGGCCTGGACGATCCATTGCAACTAAATAGTCACCTTGCAAAATTAATGCTCGGGCCTGCGCTGGAACCGCCTGTAAGGCGCGATCAATCGACTGTTCCGAGTCAAGCATGTCTTTGCGCCTTAAAGCCTCTTGAGCCAGCTCACAATAAAACTGAGCAATCTCCGTTTGGTGACTCTTATCCTGCAATGCCTCTAATTCGGTAGCCGCGACGATGGCTTTTTTCCAATCGCGCTCCACTTGGTACATTTCCAAGAGGCTCTCTTTTGCTGGAACGCTGTATTTACCTTCGCCTACTTGGTTTAAGGACGCTTCTGCGCGGTCCAGTAAGCCAGCGCGCAAAAAGTCGCGACCTAATTCATAGGCGGCATGGTCACGGTCGCGGGGCTTGAGGTCAGCACGACCCGCCAAATGCTGATGAATGCGGATCGCGCGCTCGGTCTCACCGCGGCGACGAAACAAATTTCCCAATGAAAAGTGAAGGTCTACTGTTTCGGGATCGAGTTGAGCTACCTTGACCAGCGCTTCAATCGCTTGATCTGGCTGCTCGTTTAATAAAAGACTGAGCCCCTTAAACGTGGAGCGTTGCTGCAGCATGCGCTCGCGCTCATCCATTCGGCTCTCAAGACGCAGATCCCAACGCGAGGCAAGCCATCCAAGTCCAAATAGAACTGGGAGCAGCAGTAGCCACGCGGTTTCAATTTGAATCATGGGGTTCGTTTACGTAAGGCAGTTTGGTATCAAACTCGGGTCGATATTGACCCACAGGCATTTGCTCGCAAGCGAGGCAAATTAGCCTTCCTTCTTGCCAGATTGAGTCTGGTTGTGCGCTTGATTGAGGGGTTTATAGTCAACCCGCTCGCGCAATTCTTTACCCGGCTTGAAATGCGGTACGCGCTTTTCTGGAATCATGACCTTCTCACCCGATTTCGGGTTACGGCCCGTTCGGGCTGGTCGGTGATGCAATATAAAACTACCAACACCGCGCAACTCAATGCGCTTACCTTCGGCAAGTGCTTGCGTCATCGTGTCTAGTAATGTTTTAACTGCCAACTCAACATCCCGTGGCAATAGCTGCGGAAACTGCTCCGCCAAGCTCTCGACTAACTCAGAGCGTGTAATCGCTTGTTGATCGTGTTCTGTCATGGTCTATCAGTAAAAACGCCACTCCTCTTGCAAGGAGTGGCGATCGTGATTTAGCCCTGATTATCCATCTTCGCTTTGAGTAAAGCGCCCAGATTGGTGGTGCCCGACTGCGCATCACCTTGGAGCTTGCTCATTGCGTCATGTTGATCAGCACTGTCTTTGGCTTTGATCGATAGGTTGATGTTACGTGACTTACGATCAATGTTAATGATCATGGCAGTCACGGTATCGCCTTCTTTCAAGACATTGCGTGCATCTTCAACGCGATCGGTTGAGATTTCAGAAGCGCGCAGGTATGCCTCTACCTCGTCAGCCAAATGAATGGTTGCGCCCTTCGCATCAACACTCTTCACCGTGCCGGTGACAAGGCTACCCTTGTCGCTAGTGGAAGTGTAGTTGTTGAATGGGTCACCAGACAATTGCTTGATGCCAAGCGAGATACGCTCTTTCTCAACATCAATCGCCAATACGGTGGCTTCGATTTCATCGCCCTTCTTGTATTTCTTAACCGCTTCTTCACCTGGCTCATTCCATGAGAGGTCAGAGAGGTGAACGAGACCGTCAATGCCACCAGGCAAGCCAATGAAAACACCAAAGTCAGTAATCGACTTGATTGCGCCGGTGAGCTTATCGCCCTTCTGCTGCCCACGTGAGAACTCTTCCCATGGATTGGCTTTGCATTGCTTGATACCAAGGCTAATACGGCGCTTGTCTTCATCGATGTCCAGCACCATCACTTCAACTTCAGTGCCTAGCGCAACTGCTTTGCTTGGAGCAACGTTCTTATTGGTCCAATCCATTTCGGATACGTGTACCAAGCCTTCAATGCCACTCTCGATTTCAACGAATGCGCCGTAGTCAGTCAGGTTGGTTACTTTGCCGAATAAACGGGTATTAGGTGGGTAACGGCGCGCGATGCCAACCCATGGGTCGTCACCAAGCTGCTTCACACCAAGGGATACGCGATTCTTCTCTTGATCGAACTTCAAAATCTTCGCGGTCACTTCTTGACCAACCGTCAGCATCTCGCTGGGGTGGCGCACACGACGCCATGCCAAGTCAGTGATATGCAAGAGGCCATCGATACCGCCGAGGTCAACGAATGCGCCGTAGTCCGTAATATTCTTAACCAGACCTTGAACAATGCTGCCCTCTTTGAGGTTCACCATTAACTTCGCGCGCTCTTCACCTTGGCTGGCTTCGACTACAGCACGGCGGGAAAGAACTACGTTATTGCGCTTACGATCGAGCTTGATGACCTTGAACTCCATGGTCTTGCCTTCGTATGGGCTGGTGTCTTTAATTGGACGGGTATCAACCAGCGAGCCAGGCAAGAATGCGCGGATGCCATTGACCATCACCGTTAAGCCACCTTTGACTTTGCCGGTAACCGTACCAGTAACAATCTCGGCTTGCTCAAGGGCTTTTTCCAGGTTCATCCACGATGCCAAGCGCTTCGCTTTGTCACGGGAAAGAATGGTGTCGCCGTAGCCGTTTTCAAGAGCGTCAATGGCAACCGAAACGAAATCGCCTGGATTGACTTCAATCTCACCGGCGTCGTTATGGAATTCTTCAACAGGGATAAACGCTTCGGACTTTAAACCGGCATTTACCACCACGAAATTATGATCAATGCGAAGGACTTCAGCCGAGATAACTTGGCCGGTCTTCATATTCGATCGGGTTAGGGATTCTTCAAATAATTCTGCAAAAGATTCAGACATGTATATTCACTTTGTGCCGTCAGAAGGCCTGACGGGTTAGATTAAAAACGTTCGACGAAACACGCTGGGTTAGAAATTGCGTTGTAGCGTTTCACGAACACCAATACAGCAACTACGCACTACTTTTACTGCTTGCTTGATACCAGGTCATTACCTGCATTACCGCTTGATCAATCGATAAATCCGACGTATCCAGCACTATTGCCCCTTCAGCCACTATTAATGGAGCGCTTCCACGACTACTGTCCCGTGCATCGCGCGCTGTTAAATCGAGCAATAAGTCGGACATATTAGCAGAAAATCCCTTAGCGATCAATTGCTTATATCGCCGTTCTGCGCGAGCAGAAACACTGGCTGTGAGGAAGACCTTAAGCTTTGCATCGGGGAAAAGCACGCTCGCCATGTCCCTACCATCGGCTACTAGCCCTGGATTCCGCCTAAAACCGTGCTGTAAGCGCACCAACGCCTGCCGAACCTCGGGGTGTACCGCCAACTCAGAGGCCCTGCGGCCGATCTTTTCGGCCCGAATGAGGTCAGAAACGTCCTCATTGCCCAGCAGAATCTGCCCGTCTTGAAACGAAACCGGCATGGAGGCGGCTATCTTGCTTAAAAAATAGGCATTTTCAGTGGAAACTCCCTCCCGCTCACTGGCCAATGCTACGAGGCGGTAGAGGGCCCCGCTATCCAGATAGTGAAATCCCAATTCTTTTGCTACTAGAGCCGCAACCGTACCTTTGCCAGACGCGGTGGGGCCATCAATCGCAATAACGGGTGACTTGCTGGAATCACTCATGCATTAACAAGCAGCAGTCTGAGCAATCTCAGCAAACTCAGCAAAATAGCGTGGGAAGGTTTTTGCAACGCAATTGGGATCATTAATCAAAATCGGATTAGGCCCAAAGGCGGCCAAAGAAAAACACATGGCCATGCGGTGATCATCGTAAGTATCAATGCCATCGGCTGGGGTTTGCCAAGCAAGGGGTGGGCGTATTACCAAATAGTCTGAGCCTGCCTCAATGCCGGCACCTACTTTTTGGAGCTCCGCTGCCATTGCTGCAATCCGATCCGTTTCTTTAACGCGCCAACTCGCAATCCCATTTAAACGGGTATCGCCTTTTGCAAACAGCGCAACGATTGCTAATGTCATTGCCGCATCGGGAATGGCTGTGCAATCGATGGTGATACCGCGCAAGGTTCCGCTTGCCGGACCGGACGCTTCAATCCAATCGTCGCCTTTGGTGATGCTTGCGCCCATTTGCGCTAAGGCATCGGCAAACGCAACGTCGCCCTGA
>JBEBBK010000097.1:0-5173 GCA_041158405.1 Pseudomonadota bacterium | reverse complement strand
TGGAACAAAACAAAATTGATCAATTTACGCACAGTGTTGCTCAGTCCGTCGGCTTAGCGCTTATAAAAAGCCAAGGTGACTTCACCCAAGTAAATACCAAACTTGCTCATTTGCGCGCGATTGATCATGACTTTGTCATCCATCAAATACATCCAGTCATCAAATTGCACGTTATAAACCGTGCCGTCGACTGGCAATGCCAAGGTGTATTTCCAGTTCAATGCATTGCCTGCCATCAGACCAGTAGCCGAGCCAACGACATCGTCTGCTGTTCCAGTAAAGACGCCCGGCGCCGTTTCGGTCAAGGTCCAAATGCGTTTTTGGGTGGTCCCATCGGAGTAGAAAAAATCTTCATCTAAAGTACCAACGCGCTTACCGTCTTTTACTTCCCAGCTGGCTTTCATGACGACCTTAAAGCGCTTCACCACCTCATTACTGCGATTGGTGAAGATGCCATACGCATCAATCGTGCCATTGAAATAGCTCGTGAGATCGAGTGTGGGCTTCTCTTTGGCGTACATCGACACCTGCGGGGAAGAACAGCCGCCCAAGAGCAAAAGAGTAGCAAAGCAAATTAAAACGGAATGGAACGGGGATTTCATCGTGGAGCCTCACAGGTTGGGGCAATAATTAAAGGGGCGCAGGCTTGGCCAATCAAGGCGGTTCTCAGTTTAGGGGCGACGGTTTTGGGATCAAGCCAGATGGAAAAAAATGCCTTGGCAAAATCATCGCCGGCAATTTCTCCCGCCGGTTTACCGTTGTGCAAAAAGACCGTGCCGCGCCCGGGAACATGAATTGCGGTTAGCGAACTACCCGAGACCACATTCGGAAAAATCCCATCCAGTTTTTTACCCCACGCACTGCGATTTGCTTCGCTGACGCCGAGGCGCTGCATTTCATCGATGGTGCTTTTTGTAATATCGGCGCCCTTGAGTGAACGCAAGTAATTGAGGTCCAAAGCAAAGCCACTTTGGCCGCGCTGATCGCCGACGTAAAGACGTGCGTCGTAGACATCAAAGCCCCAAAAGGTCATGCGGCCTTGGCCCTGCAATTGCAAACCCTTCACATAGGGATCGAGGGATTCTTTCGCATATGCCGGGCCATTGGCAATAAGCGAGAACAGCAAAACCAGGATCCCGCAAAAGAGATTCTGGATACGTGGCAATACCGACATAGTATTCAATGGGATCATCGTTTAAGCATATCGAAGTTTTACTGATTCTGCTTACAATACCTGATCAACATTACAGAATGAAGCACAACCCACTTGTGAATGAAAGTACCCCATGGCACTCAAATTAGGCTACAAAGACTTAATCGCTGATGCGATGAGCAAAATTGAAACCCTCGACTTAGAGCAAGCAAAAGCCCTACAGGGTCATCCAGAAACCCTCTTTGTGGATATACGCGATGTGCGCGAACTCGAGCGTGAAGGCATGATTCCCAATGCATTTCATGCGCCGCGCGGCATGCTGGAATTTTGGGTTGATCCGGATAGCCCCTATTACAAGCCCGAGCTCGGCTCTGGTAAGCGCTTAGTGTTGTATTGCGGATCGGCATGGCGTTCAGCCCTGGCAGTCGAAGTACTCGGTCGTATGGGCGTTCCGAACGTATGCCATGTCGCGGGCGGCTTTACAGCCTGGAAAAAAGCCGAACTCCCTATTATCCAAAAGCCAAGCAAGTCCCACCCGGCTCAATAATCACCTTGCCTCATTCAACAGCCCATCCGCTTGGGCTGTTTTCGTATGGGGAGGCTCCCTCTTGAAATTCCCTAAAATGCCCTCTTATATCAGGGTGTCCGTTTAATCTTCCCTAGATCGAAAGAGGGTATTCACAATGACTACTGCAACAAAAGAAACCTTAGGCTTTCAGGCCGAAGTAAAACAATTACTGCAACTCATGATTCATTCCTTGTATTCCAATAAGGAAATTTTCTTGCGTGAACTCATCTCCAATGCATCCGATGCAGCGGATAAATTGCGCTTTGAAGCCATGACCCACTCGGATTGGTATGAGTCCAATCCAGACTTGGCGATTCAGATTGAATTGGATAAAGCAGCGCGCACACTCACTATTTCCGACAATGGCATTGGCATGAGCCGCGATGAAGTGATTAGTAATTTGGGTACGATTGCTAAATCCGGTACCAAAGAATTTTTCTCCAAACTCTCAGGCGATCAACAAAAAGATGCTGCCCTGATTGGTCAGTTTGGTGTTGGCTTCTATTCCGCCTTTATCGTCGCCGATCGCATCACCGTTGAAACCCGCAGGGCTGGCCTACCAGCCAGCGACGGCATTCGCTGGGAGTCCGATGGCTCTGGCGAATTTACCGTCGAGTCCATCAACCGACCTGAGCGCGGCACCTCCATCATCTTGCACTTGCGCGAGGGCGAAGATGACTTCCTATCACCCTACAAACTCAAATCCATCATCCGCAAATATTCCGATCATATTTCCTTACCGATTCAGATGCGCAAGGAGGAATGGGATGAAGAGAAAAAAGAGCAAGTGCTGAAAGAAGAGTTTGAGGCTATCAACCAAGCCAGCGCCTTATGGTCACGTTCCAAATCCGAAGTCAGTGAAGAGCAGTACACCGAGTTTTATAAACACCTCTCGCACGACTATGACGGCCCTTTGTGTTATTCGCACAACCGTGTAGAGGGCCGTAGTGAATTTACTCAACTGCTTTACGTTCCGGCACATGCCCCATTTGATTTATGGGACCGCAATAAGCGGGGCGGTATTCAGCTCTACGTTAAACGGGTATTCATCATGGATGATGCCGAGCAATTGATGCCAACCTACCTGCGTTTTGTGACCGGTGTGATTGACTCAACCGACTTGCCACTCAATGTCTCGCGCGAAATTCTGCAGGAATCACGCGACGTTAAAGTCATCCGTGAAAGCTCTACCAAGCGGGTACTGAGCATGCTTGAGGAGTTGGCGAATAGCGATGATGCAGCCAAGCTAGAAAAGTACCGTACTTTCTGGACTGAATTTGGCCAGGTACTCAAGGAAGGCATTGGCGAAGACCAAGGCAATCAAGAGCGCCTTGCCAAGCTTTTGCGCTTTGCCAGCACCCACAGCGATACTGCCGAGCAAACAACGGCATTATCGGATTACATCGGACGGATGAAAGAAGGCCAAGACGCCATTTTTTACGTTACCGGCGAAACATTTAATGCTGCCAAAAATAGTCCACACCTGGAGATCTTCCGTAAAAAAGGCGTAGAAGTCTTACTGCTTTCGGATCGCGTAGATGAATGGATGCTGTCCTTCATGCCCGAGTTTGAAGGTAAAAAACTGACCTCCGTTGCCAAGGGAGGACTCGATTTAGGTCAGCTCGCCGACGAAGCAGAAAAGAAGGAACAAGAATCGACCGAAAAAGAATTTAAAGACCTGCTTGAGAAAATGAAGGCGGCCTTAAGCGATAAAGCAAAAGATGTGCGCGTGACATTTCGCTTAACGGATTCACCGGCCTGTCTGGTTGCTGATGAAAACGAACTCTCGGGTAATCTATTGCGCATGCTGAAAGCGGCGGGTCAAGAAGCGCCCAGCACCAAACCCATTTTAGAAATCAACCCCGAACATCCCTTGGTTTTAAAACTCAAGTACGATGACGCTGCATTTGACGAGTGGGCTAACTTGCTATTCGATCAAGCCTTGCTTGCGGAGGGCGGCCACTTAAGTGACCCCGCCAGTTTTGTGAAACGCATGAATAAAATGTTACTGGGCTAAGAAGACTATGAGAAAAGTAGAAACGCAGTTTGGCGGCGGCGCATACGAGCAAAGTGTCACCGTTGGCGCACATCACCTCATGTCCGACGTCGATGCGTCAAAAGGTGGTAGTGACAGCGGCCCCTCGCCCCACGAATACCTCGCCGCTGCCCTCGCTAGCTGTACTGGCATGACACTCAAAATGTACGCCAGTCGCAAAAGCTGGGGCCTTGAGAACGCGATTGTGACGGTCAATATTAGCCGCACTGATGAGGTCGAACGCTTTACGCGTACGATTTCCCTCGTGGGTAATTTGGATGCAGAGCAAACGGCGCGCCTACTGGATATTGCCGATAAGTGCCCAGTCCATAAAGCACTGATTGGTACGATTGCGATAGATACCCAGCTTGTGCCGTAGCGCAAGCTAGGCTTGATACCGCCAAACTGCAAACCTTACCTCGTGCCGCCCGAAGTTCCGGAATTTTCTCTTGGTCCTGTACGACGCCTTAGCATGCAAAAACAATGCTTATCGCCAAAAGTAGTTTTTCATCGGGTTTTCCCTAGAGCAATCGTCTTTCGACGATTAATTAAATACAAATGCTGCGTTGCCAATAAAAAATCATAAGCACCACTTAAATCACCGCCAAAGACTTTTCGGCAATGATTTGGATCACAGAAGGAACTCAACCGCAACAAGTGCCATCACCCTATTCCAATAGCCCCTCCCTCTAAATTGATGATGCAAGGGGTGTAATATGTAATGAATGAGGGTGGAAATGTTTAATTTCTACTTTTGTAAAAAATGAATGATTTAAGGTTTAGTGCGAGGCATATTGAAGTCGATCATTCATTGCGATTATTAATTCTAATAATCTTATTTTTCATCGCTTACCAATTGCTGCCCAGACAACCACTTATTCAAAGCCTTATATGAAAATCGAAACCGCTCAATTCAGCAAAATCAGTACAAAGCAATGCCAAGATGGCATGCAGGCATATTGGATGCCCTATACCCCGAACCGCTACTTTAGAAAAAATCCAAAGGTGATGGCGAGTGCCAAGGGCGTTTATTACACCGATGATCATGGGCGTAAATTGTTCGATGGTGCATCAGGCCTTTGGACCTCGCCACTGGGCCATGGAGACCCCCGCATCATAGAGGCCATCCAGAAGCAATACCAGACGATGGATTACGTTCCCGCGTTTCAAATGGCCAGCAAAGAAACCTTTCGATTGGCCAATCGCATTACGCAATATGCTCCCGCTGATTTAGGAAAAGTGTTCTTTGTGAACTCGGGGTCGGAAGCAGTAGATACTGCCCTCAAGATGGCCATTGCCTACCATCGCGCCAGGGGAGAATCGAGTCGAACTCGAATGATTGGTCGCGAGCGAGCCTATCACGGAGGCTGCGTTGGTGGAATATCAGTTGGGGGCATACCAACCAATCGAAAAATGT
>JBEBBK010000096.1:0-5236 GCA_041158405.1 Pseudomonadota bacterium | reverse complement strand
AGGGCTTGATGCGACCCCGTCGATCCAGCAGCAAGACGGACTTGCCTTTTTTAGCGAGGGTTTCAGCCGCAGTAGCACCAGCGGGACCGCCGCCGACCACGACCACATCATAGACAACCGAATTTTGGTTTGTTTGCATAATCACTTCTCCACTTTCGAAGCTAAATAGGCTGATGCGATAAATAATCCCGACTCAATACTGAAGACGCTGGCGTAGGCCAACGATTGACTTTCCATCACGGTTCTCGCGACATCGCTCGCTGCTGCTCCAAGCAATCCGCCGACGCCAAAGGCAATCGCTTGCGCTCCGCCCCAGAGCCCAATACGAACTCCCTCTTTGCCTGCGCCGCCAGCAACCGCCAAACGCATCATCGAAGCGATCGCAGCGATTGAAAATGCGCCATTGGCTAGGCCCAAGGCAAAGACATTAAAACGCAGTGGCCACTCGGGCCCAACCATGCTGCCAACGGCCAGTCCAAACATCGCGATGCCAGAAGCAACGCAGCCGTAAATCATCCACAGGCGCAATGAACCGCAATACGCTCGCAGTCGACTCGAACCACAAATCGCGACGAGCAGCATGCCCATCAGCACGCCCGAGTGCTGAACGCCCGACAGGCTAGTTGTTTCTCCTAGGCTGTAGCCGAAGACAATCCCAGCAAATGGCTCGAGGATTAAATCTTGTGAGCTAAATGCAAACATGGAAATAAAGATAAAGACCGAGAACCGACGCGCATCAGAGTCAGCCCAGACTTCGGCTAGTGCTTGTCTAAATGGGGTCTTACGTTCCGCACGCGAATGGCTATTTTGCAATTCAGGGGTCTCGAGCCGATAGAGGGCCGCCAAGACAACCAATACGGCAATCGTAGAGATGATCCCTGAAATCACCACCACTTTATAAGGTTCGTAGGGGTCTAAAAATTTGCCGGACATGATACTGGTAAAGGCAAAGCCAAAAATCATCATGAGCCAAACAATGGTTGCTGCCGCTGCGCGGCGCTCATCGTTCACGCCCTTGGCTAATAAAGCCAAGAGGGATGTGCCGCTAATGCTGACACCAATACCAATCAGGAAAAAAGCGACCGCTGCGCAGGCTATACCCGCAAGCAGGTGACTAGCCATCAAGGCGGTTGACAGTGCTGCGCCAAATCCACCCAGCGCTAAAACACAAATGCCGCCAATGATCCAAGGCGTCTTCTTCGCCCCACTATCAGAGGCATGACCCATACGCGGCCGAATCACTTGAATAAAATAATGAAACGCCACTAACAAACCGGGCAAGATTGCAGGCAGCGCTAACTCCACCACCATGATGCGATTCAGTGTCGAGGTGGTCATCACCACAATGCCACCAATGGCGGTTTGCACTAGACCTAAGCGCACGATGTCCAACCAACTAAAGCCGCTGGCACGAACAAAGCTGGGATTAAGTGCAATACCCATTAGCGCGCACCAAAGGAATGAATAGCGAATGCTGAAACCATCATGCCGCTCACTAAGAGTGGCACACCAAAGCCGCTATAGAAAAGTGCGTAGCGCACTGGATCGGATAAAAATTTCCGCATCAAAACAAGTTGGCACACAATCAAGCCCGCAATCGCCAATGCGTAGTTACTGCGATCCCAGTACAAGAGCAAGATAAGAACAACAACTTGGGGCACGATCATCACCCAGCACGCCAAGCGCGCTGCCCGTTCAACGCCCAGCTGAACTGGCAAGGAGCGTACACCCATTCTGCGATCGCCCTCGATTGCCTTGAAGTCATTTAGCGTCATGATGCCGTGGGCACTCAGGCTATATAAGACTGCAAACGTGAGTGATTGCACGCTTGGCGCCATGCCACCCGCAAGAAGAGCGGCGCCTGTAATCCAGGCCAATCCTTCATAACTAAATCCGCAAGCTAGATTGCCCCACCAACCATTTTGTTTGAGTCTGACTGGTGGCATGCTGTAGGCCCACGCCAAGGCTAAGGCCACCATGGTTGCAATAAATCCCCAGTGGCCTAATGCACTCGCGAGTAAGAGCGACAGGATTGACCAAGCGATTGCAATGTATAAACCCCAGTGCCCCGGAATGCGCCCCGATGGGATGGGTCGATTGGGTTCATTGATGGCATCGACGTGTCGATCAAACCAATCGTTGGTGGCTTGACTCGATGCACAGACCAAGGGGCCTGTGAGTAATAATCCAATCACCATGATCTGCCAATTGGCAGTAATGGAATAGCCGGATGAGATCGCGCCGCACGCAAATGCCCACATCGGCGGAAACCACGTAATGGGTTTGAGCAACGTTGCGACAGCACTGATCTGAGGCATATTCATGTAAATAATTTTTACATTTACGTATCAGACTGTCAAATAAATTTGACACTTTTAACGCTTTAATGGCTCAGGACTAACCCTATTATACGGGTTTACCATTAGATTCTTGGAGAGCAGTTGCACTCAAAAAGCAGGACTTACCGACCCTCCCGAAATCCCCACTTCCATAGGCCTTCACTGGAAAACGGCAAGACCAATAAAACATGCTCCAAAATGCCGAGTGACAAGAGTGTAGCCAACAGGGTTTTAGATGTCAGGGCAAAAGCACTCTCCGTCGCAGTAAATACATCAATCCACAGTGGCGTAACGACGAGCATCGCCAAGACCACCGAGAATGGCATGAGGTAATTCATGGCGCGGCGACGGAAATAGGTCTGTAAATACTTGAGATGGTCCGGCAAGAAACGTTCATTCAGATTGAGAACACCGAGGAAGATATTAATCTTGGCACTTTGGCGCATCACCCACAAAATCATAAACGCCCACAGGCCGGTTGTATTAACAGCATCCATATGCAGAACGGCCAAGATAATACCCAGCACCAGCAGAGCAAGTTCATGGTGGTTAATGGTTTGGAACGCAAACCAGGCGCGCTGCCAACCCTTGGCGTCAGCAGGACAGTGTGCTCGCCGTGAGCCGGTAATGTAGCCGAGCAAGAAAGCCAATTCTTGCCAGCCCCAAATCAATATCGCGCAGGTGAATGCGCAGTACGCCCCTAGCACCGTATCTTGCGTGCTGGATATGCTGATGCCCCAAAAAGCAAAGAAGAGCAAAACGCTCGATGCTACAAAAATAGTCCGGAAGTACTTTTTAGAAAATCCATCCAACCATAGAATCGCACCCGTACTAAACCACCATATCAGCACAGCAAAACCAAGTGGAGCGATCCAAGCTGCCATTACGATGCAAGCTCCCTATTCATACTCACCAAGCCGGAGCCATGCGAATGTCGGCAGGCAATTCGTTTGGCACTACGGGGAGCGTGTAGATGCGAGCAAACACCAATGCTGCATTAGCTGCCAAGTAGCCGCGCTTTACGTATGAGAACAGACCGCCTTGTACTTTGGCCGCCTCGACTTCATCGGAAATTTCCCGTAGACGCTCAAAGCCAGCCCATAAGCGGTCGTCTTCTAAATTAATGGTGAATGGAAATACTTGCTTGGATATGTCGGATGTGATCTGTAGTACTTTGCGATCGTATTCGGCAACTGATACACCCAAGGCTGCATGAAACTCTGGCCGCGAATGATCGCGCACATACATAGTGGCATACACCGCAATTAAGAAGAAGCGAATCCACAATTTATTGCGCCCCTCCAGCAAATACGGATTGGCACGCATCATGAGGGCAAATGCTTCGCCATGACGGAACTCATCATTGCACCACTTCTCAAACCAAGTGAAGATCGGATGAAAGCGTAGCTCTGGGTGTTTTTCAATAATGCGGAAGATGGTGATGTAGCGTGCGTAGCCAATCTTCTCGGATAAATAGGTTGCGTAGAAAATAAACTTAGGCTTAAAGAAGGTGTATTTTTTCTCGCGTGCCAAGAATCCCAAATCGACGCCGATACCAAAGTCTTTGAGCCACTGGTTAATAAAACCGGCATGGCGACTTTCGTCGCGCGCCATATAGGTAAACAGGTCTTTTAAATCTGGGTTCTTCACACGTTTTTTGATTTCCGCATACAAAACACAGCCCGAGAACTCGGAGGTAATGGAGCTAATTAGAAAATCCAGGAATTCTTGATATAAGCCTTCGGGTAACTGGGAATAATCCTTCACCATGTCTTCGGGGCGCTGAAAGTGCGTTTGATTAATGTCCTTATCAAACTCCTTCATCAAGCGATTCCACTCGGGACGCACGGACTCAATATCAAAGCTATCCATTTCTTTAAAGTCGGTCGTATAAAAACGGGGGCTTAAGATCGTGTTATCTAAAGCGCGATCAGTTGACTCGCTAATGGGATTGGCATTCAAGGTTGCGCTGGTCATGCTTCTACCCTCTTTCCTAAATTCAGATTTATTACTGTTGTATTGTCTACCTGCTGCTGTAATGGCTTTAGCCTAGGGTACTTTTTCGTATGCGAAAAGCGGGTAGTGGAAAAACTCACTTCATACAACATGGTGAGCTCCAAGCGCGCAGTGCAATGGGTCCAGAAGCGACTCAAAAGCCCCGCCCGTGAAACAGTCGCTCTGCGGGTGTACTCCATTTGCTGGCCAAACTCGATCTGGGTTAATGGATCATGAATTAAAACCTGATCACCGGGGCCAACTTCAACCCCATTTAACTCGACATGGGCGTATAAGAATTCCGCAGTATTCGACAGCTGAACTCGACAATCGACTGTTTCTTTATTCATTACCGCGCCCCTTGTGGCTTAAGCAACACTGCAAACTCGATGACATTGTCTTTTCCAAATGACTCTAAATCAATCCGATTGCCCGTAGCCGGATCCACTAAAGTCAGTCGGCCGTCTGCCCGCGCAATTAACTCAAATGGAATGGTCTGACTTACTTCCTTGATACGGCGCTCACGCGCCATGGCGCGCAAAATTCCCCGCACAAATCCAGCCTCACCCTCGATCACTTTGACTATCTGACCATCGGGTGCTGAGATGACGGCAATAGAGCCGTCGCTTCGATCTTCAAAGCGCAATTGCTTGGTAATAACGGCATTCGCATCCACTTCACGCGTCAACTTACCCGTATTCACGTAGTTCGCCACAAATAAAATCAGGGCAGCCAAACTACTGACAGCAATGAGTGCTAGTGGCTTTGGTATTCGCATGCCGCGAAAGGTAGATTGTGCTGAATTCATGCGGCTTTGATTTCTCCATTTAATCCAGAACGATGACTGCTTTGCATATCAGAATACAGTGAGCCATCGGTCTTTGCTGGACGCAAGGTCTGCT
>JBEBBK010000095.1:0-5244 GCA_041158405.1 Pseudomonadota bacterium | reverse complement strand
ATCCGATTGCCCGTAGCCGGATCCACTAAAGTCAGGCGGCCGTCTGCCCGCGCAATTAATTCAAATGGAATGGTCTGACTTACTTCCTTGATACGGCGCTCACGCGCCATGGCGCGCAAAATTCCCCGCACAAATCCAGCCTCACCCTCGATCACTTTGACTATCTGACCATCGGGTGCTGAGATGACGGCAATAGAGCCATCGCTTCGATCTTCAAAGCGCAATTGCTTGGTAATAACAGCATTCGCATCCACCTCACGCGTCAACTTACCCGTATTCACGTAGTTCGCCACAAATAAAATCAGGGCAGCCAAACTACTGACTGCAATGAGTGCTAGTGGCTTTGGTATACGCATGCCGCGAAGGGTAGATTGTGCTGAATTCATGCGGCTTTGATTTCTCCATTTAATCCAGAACGATGACTGCTTTGCATATCAGAATACAGTGAGCCATCGGTCTTTGCTGGACGCAAGGTCTGCTCGGCCAAATCTACTTCATTTGCCTCGGCCCATGCATCCGACAATAAGGCTGCTACCTTCTGGCTATCCGGGATGCAACGCAGCATCGGCTCAGGGTTAGCCCAAGCGCCTGGCTTGGCATGTGGCCATAGATGAAACAAGGCGATTTTGGTATGCAAATCAAGCTTTAAGGGAATATCGCCGATGCCATGTTGACCCACATTTAAACCAGCACCCTGAATTTTTTTCAAGGGTAGATTGAAGGTCATATTGAGCACAATGCCAATCCGCATGACAATGCGGCGATCCGTTAAGGTGTAAAGGGTCGTTGTGCATATTAAATAAGCAAAATAGGCAACTAACCCTAAGCACGCAGCAGATAACAACGTCATCCAGACCATTGACATTGCCAGACTGGCAAATGCATCGCCATCGTAGATACCCGAAAACAAACGATAGGCTAGCAAAATTCCAAAGTAAATGACCAGCGCCCGCATGTGAAAGACCCGCAGTGCAACTGCCTTAAAGTCGGGCGAACCCTGCCAAAGGATGTATTCACCCTTTGGCAATTTCTCTGGCAAACCCAGCTGAGCCTCAAACTCATGCTCAGGACTTGAATGCAGATTGGGGTTCATAGGATTGGTTCCTGGCGATCTGGCGTAGCATATAAAGTGCCACCGCCGTAGTACGCCATCACCTTCTCTTCTTCTAGTAAGGTAATTTGCTCTGGGTGTTTCGTGGTTGGCACGTGGGCAAACTGAGTCGATAAAATCGATTTCACAGTAATTTCCTGCTTACCAATTCGGCAGAAATTCATTGGCAGTAATACTGTCTTGCCACCAGCCAGCTTGACCTCTAAATACCGAATCGTCACTTCCATGTGATCGATCCAAGCATCCGCAACAGTGCCGGCCAAATTACCGTCGGCGCCCACCACCTTCATACCGATGGGGTTACGGTCTTTGCTGGATAAACCAAACTCGGGCAATAAACGCATTGGCCGAATGCGGGCATGGCCCTCTAAGTCATAGTCAACATGATCGGCGCGCTGCGCATACGATCCTGGACCTACCCCAGCTAGCATGGGATTGCCGGTCGGCTGCATAGGCGCGCCGTTCCAAGGATGTGCTGGCTCAGCAGCAATGCGTTCCACCTCGGGCGGCGTAGGTAATGGTGCCGTATAGGTTTTACCGAATTCGGTTTTATACGTCACTGGCCGCGGCATGCCCAAAATACCATCCTCGTGGCGTACTTTGCCATAACGCTCGGTCTCCAGCGGAAAGCCTTCGCGCTTGCCTTCAAGGGTCAAGTAAATTACCAGCCCAATGAAAAAAAGCAAAAAGATATAAAAGGCGATTTGTGCTACATCAATGTATTGCGTTATTGCTCCGGTTCCCATTTTCTACTCCTTTACAAAATTAACTAGCCTGGAAAATCAGCTAAACCAAACTTTTTGATACCTGAAACAGGGCGTTGATGACGACTTGCCACCAAGGGGCCCAATGCCACGAGTGTTGCAAACAACAAATAAATCTCAATGTGATAAACCACGCTATAGCCAGTGCCTGCGGTATTCAGTACAGATCCAATCGCGCCACTGGTAGCAAGCGTAGAAACGCCATCCCGAATCACCCCGCCAATCGACATACCGATGCCAGAGCAGGTTGCCGTGACTGCGCCCCAAGCACCAATCACCATCCCGGTCATATTGTCTTGATCGATGCTCATGGCGATGGTGAGCGTACTTACCGCAAACAAGCCACCACCAAATCCAATTAAAAATGCGCCGACCCGAAATAAGGTGGCGGAATTGAGGGGCTCTGAAAAAATCACCGACGTAAATGCCAATAAGCCGACCAGCAAACCAATCGAAGCGATGCGATAGGCATTAATGCCCTTGACCAGCCAACGGGCCGACAGAATAAAAGCAAGTAGCGATCCACCCGAAATCAATGCAGTTAATAAGCTGGTTGCCGACACACTTAAGCCCAAAATCTCGCCGCCATAGGGCTCTAAGATAACGTCCTGCATGCTAAACGCCATGGTTCCCAAACCCAACATAATTAAAAAGCGTTTAACTTGGGGCATCGCGATAAAGGTCTTCCATGATGCAGAAAACGCAGGCTGCGCAATACTAGGATGGGTTTTATGCGGCTGGCGCACTTCTTGTTTCCACAAGGCAATTAGATTCAGAATTAAAGTGACTGAAGCCGCGCCCTGAATCACCTGAATTAATTGCACTTGGGTGAATGGCTTTAATAAGAAACTAAATACGATACCGCTCACCACCATGCCAACGAGCAACATGACATACATCATGGCAACGACGCGTGGGCGATTTTTTGGCTCGGCTAAATCGGTTGCTAATGCTAAGCCTGCAGTTTGCGTGGTTTGCATGCCGGCGCCAACCAGCAAAAAGGCAACCGCACTGGCAATATAACTAAACCAAATTGGCCAGTGGGTATCGCCAGACATCAAGATCAAAGCAAATGGCATGATCGCCAGGCCACCGAATTGCAACCAGGTGCCGATCCAAATATAGGGGACGCGTTTCCAGCCCAAAATGGAGCGGTGTGTATCGGAGCGGTGCCCAATCAGCGCCCGAAAAGGAGCAAAGATCAGGGGCAAGGCAACCATTAAAGCTACCATCCAAGCGCTCATGCCCATCTCAACAATCATCACACGGTTTAAGGTGCCGATCAGTAAAGTCGCAGCCATGCCTACCGCGACCTGGAATAAAGATAGACGCAATAAACGGCTGAGCGGTAAGTCGGCTGTAGCGACATCCGCAAAGGGCAAGAAGCGCGGATTGATCCGCGTCCATGCCTTGGCCGTTTTAAAGAATTGCATCATGAGAAACGTCGTAGCTCCATGATTTGCGATTGATAAAAGCCACTGGATATACGTAAGGTAAAGCTCACCCGCCAACTGTGAAGCAGTTTGGACTGGCCAACCAAATCACGTAGTTTTTGCTCGCTCACAGGCTCAATAAATGGCGCGCGGTCTTTGCGTGGGAACAGACGCCCTACGCGAATCATGATTTCCAGTAAAGCGGAGCTTGGTGCAAAAGTAAAAATGATCTTCTGGTGGGTGCGCTCAGCCAAGCGCTCCAGCACGTTGACCATGTCATCTGACTGGTAATGAATCATTGAGTCCATACCGACAACATAGTCAAACTCGCCGAATGATTCATCGAGCATATCGCCCGAGTGAAAGGCAATGTTCTGGCGCTCCCCTGCTGGTATCCGCTCCTGCGCTAGCTCGACTAACTTAGGTGATAAATCCACTGCAACTACCTTTGCGCCGCGCTTTGCCATTTCTAGTGCCAAAGCACCGGTTCCGCATCCGGCATCCAAGATGCGCTTGCCGGTTAAATCTTCTGGCAGGCGATTCAGAATACGTTGACGAGTCTGATCTCTACCAGCGCGCACCGTCGCCCGAATACCGCTGACTGGCGCATCGGAGGTGAGCTTAGCCCACGCATCGACCGCAGTGCGGTCGAAGTAGTTCTTCAGCTTAGTGCGGCGATCTTGGTAGGACATTTCAGCCATGTTTAATCAAATCCCAATAGGTCAAAAATTTCACGATCTTTTAATGCCTCTGACAATATTGGATCATCGTCCAGTAATAAGCTGGCAGCCAAGCGTAAATACTCTTCTTTCACTGCCTCAATCTCAGGGGTCGATTCCATTTCAAAAATGGTGCACTTCTTGAGGCGACTGCGGCGAATAGCATCGAGATCCGGAAAATGCGCCATGGTCTTAAGACCAACCCGTGTATTGAACTTATCGATTTGATCGGTATCTTTGCTGCGGTTGGCAATCACCCCGCCTAGACGCACGTTGTAATTTTTTGCTTTTGCGCTAATCGCTTGAACAATGCGATTCATTGCAAAGATCGAGTCAAAATCATTGGCAGCAACAATCAGCGCACGATCAGCGTGCTGCAATGGCGCAGCAAAACCACCGCACACCACGTCGCCCAAGACATCAAAAATAACGATGTCAGTATCTTCGAGAAGGTGATGCTCTTTGAGTAACTTGACGGTTTGGCCAACCACATAACCACCGCAGCCCGTTCCTGCTGGAGGGCCGCCGGCCTCAACGCACATCACGCCATTAAAGCCCTCGTAGACAAAGTCCTCAACCTTTAATTCTTCCGAGTGAAAGTCTACCGTTTCCAAAATGTCAATCACCGTGGGTACCAGCTTGCCAGTCAATGTGAAGGTCGAATCGTGCTTGGGATCGCAGCCGATTTGAATCACCTTTTTACCGAGCATTGAGAACGCTGCCGATAAGTTGGAGGAGGTTGTACTTTTGCCAATGCCGCCTTTGCCATAAATGGCAAATACTTTGGCATTACCAATTTTTTCAAGTGGATCCAGATGGACCTGAACGCTACCATCACCATCAGGTGGTTTGCGCGTTGTAATTTCAGAGATCGGTACGCTGACGGTATTCATTAAATTGCTACTCCTTCGTAAACACCTTCTAATCTATCTTCAAAATCTTGTGCAACACGGCGCAAGGTTTCTAGAACAGATGGTTCGGGTTTCCAATATTGCCTTTCAGAGGCTTCTAAAAGGCGGTTTGCTACTTTGACTGAGGCGGCTGGATTAAGGCGCATAAGACGCTCGCGCATATCCGCATCCAAGATAAATGTTTGGGTGAGTTGCTGGTAAACCCAAGGCTCAACTTGACCGGTGGTGGCAGACCAGCCAATGGTATTCGTGAGGTGGGATTCAATTTGACGTACACCCTCGTAACCATGCTTGAGCATGCCCTCG
>JBEBBK010000094.1:0-5307 GCA_041158405.1 Pseudomonadota bacterium | reverse complement strand
GTCTACTACCTTGCCAGTCCACTGACTCTCAATACCAATCACCACTACTGCTGCCACATTCGGGTTACAGCCAGCACCAATCAGGGTGCGGAAATGGAGATCCAAGTCAGCACCAAACTGCAAACGGCCATATGGGTGCGGAATTGCAATAGCACCTTTGATGTTATTGGCAACCGCCTCGCAGGCTGCATTGGATAAGTCGTCTAACGGCAGAATAACAACGTGATTGCGAATTCCCATGCGCCCGTTTTCACGGCGATAGCCCATAAATGTTGCTTCTTTTAAATTGATCATCTTTAATCTTTCCAAGTAAATAAGGTTGCAAAAGCTGGATTACCAGCGCTTGGTCTTTACGTTTTGAACGTGGAGGTGCTCTCCTTTTTTGATAGGGGCAACCACTTTGCCAATATCCACTCCATATTTAATTACCGTATCACCGGCAACCAAGGGCTTTAATGCAATCTTGTGTCCGATTGGAATATCACTTTCAGACTTAATGGTTAAAGTAGTGTCGCCTTCCATTACCCAGCCAGTTAATTCCGTTCCAGCTTTAATGTTTTCGACTACCACTACACCAACAACATCTCCTGGCTCATGCACGACAAAGTGGATCATTTATTGCTCCTTAAAAATTGTTATATAAACTACTTCGCCCAATTCCGACGAATGCCGGATTGAATTTCTTCCAGTACTGCATCTGTAACATCAATTCCCGCATCAAATGCATTTGCTCGCTGTTTAAAGCGGCGCTGCCCTGGTAAACGAACGCCCGCATCGGCGGCCAATGTCTTTAAAAAATCACTCATGCGATTTGCAAATACCTGCCCACCAGCAAGGCCTGGATCAATGGTTAATAGCAGCTGACCAATACGGGGGCGATTGCCCTGCGCGTCAAAGAAGGAATCAGCTTCATATGAGAAACGGCTCCCCGACAAACCGACAACGAGCAACTCCACAATTAATGCCAATAAAGCACCTTTATCTCCGCCCAAGGGAACCATCAAGCCCTTAAGACCCTCATTGGGATTCGTAGTGGGTTTACCGTCTATGGTTAAGGCCCAGCCCTCCGGAATCGACTCGCCCTTTTTTGCAGCGACGAGCAGCTTGCCACGTGCTACAGCAGACAAGGACATATCAATCACAAGGGGATTTGCTTTAGCCACCGGAAATGCAGCCGCCAAGGGATTGGTTCCAAAGATGGCTTTACTGCCACCCGCCATTGGCATGGCCGCAGGGGTATTGCCAAAGAGCAAGGAGATATACCCAGCGCGCGCAGCCGCTTCGGTGTAATGACCTGCGACACCAAAATGATGGCTATTTGTAACGGCCACAAGCCCTACGCCATTTTTGGAGGCTAAATTAACCGACAAATCGGTTGCCAGTTTTAGCGCTGGGAACGCAAGGCCATCGCATGCATCCACTAAGGCAGCGGCCGTTTTAAATCGCTTTATCCGCGGCTTAGCTTTTAACTCAATGCGGCCATTCATGGCATGCCCAGCATACTGCCCAACCCGAGCCAAGCCATGCGATGCTAAACCATCAGCCTCAGCTAAAGCCAAAAATTCGGCCGTTTCGATTGATGCTCTTCGATCAATGCCGCTGGCTCGCAAGCCGGACGATGCCAACTCAACAATCTGATCGAACGTCATCTTCATTTACTACCCCCCAAAAACTGAATTACCTCATCTGCAATCATTTGACTAACGCGGTTATTACTCTCGCTTGTCACTCCAGCAATATGTGGCGTTGCAATCAGGTTGCTTAATCCAGCAAAGTGAGAAAGGTCTGTCGCAGGTTCTTTTTCAAAAACATCCAAGGCTGCGCCGCCCAAGCGGCCAGAGCGCAAACGCTCGGCTAAGGCTTTTTCATCCACAATGCCTCCGCGCGCTGTATTAATTAAAGAGGCGCCCTGCTTCATTTTGTCTAAGGTTGCCGCAGAAAATAAACCGCGGGTTTCTGGCAAAAGGGGTAAATGCAAAGTAACGGCATCACTGGATGCCAATAAGGCATCTAACGTTACAAGCGGGACGGCAGTACCGCCTACATCGATTGATGTACCAGATAGCATAGGATCGTATGCAAGGCATTTCAAACCAAAGGCAAGGGCCTTTTGCGCTGTTATCCGACCGATACTGCCAAAACCAACAATACCCAAGGTCTTGCCGGTGAACTCATGGTGTCCAGAAAAATGCGGGCGTGGCCAGCCTCCGCCCAAGGTTTGCACTGTCGCTGGCAAAAAGCCGCGTGTCAATGCAAGGGCCGTACCGATAACATACTCCGCGACCGACTCAGCATTCGCACCCGTTGCAGGGATAACTTTTATATTGCGCTGCGCACATGCAGGCAATTCAATATTTTCCAAACCCACACCAAGGCGACCTACCACTTTTAGTTTTGGTGCGCCATTTAACAGTTCTTGATTGACTTGGGTCAAGTTACGAACAATGAGGGCGTCACAATGCTGCAATGCAGAAATTAATTCTGCACGCTGCTTGTAGCTTTCTGGCTCGTAAGTGACATCATGCTTAGAACGCAGGGTTTCTAGGGCTTGACTTGTAATGAATTCGGAGATGAAAATAGATGACATATCTACATCATATAGATGATTTAGATGTCTTGCAATACCCAAGTCTATTTTTAGTTTTCCCTGTATCGTTTAAGAATTAAAAAAAGTAAAAAAAGAAGCGCCGAAAAAACAAAGGTGTTTTGGAATTTAAATCAACGGGAGAGATGCATGTTTGTAAAGCAGATTAGTTCTATTAAAAGAAATGCCATCAAGTTATTTGGCTTGATGCTCATTGCGGGGGTTAGTACACTGGCACAAGCCGATAGCTGGCCAAATAAGCCAATCAAATTAATCATACCGTTTGCCGCAGGTGGTACAACCGACATTTTGGGGCGCATCCTAGCCCAGCAAATGACTACTGTACTGGGTCAAAATGTGATTGTTGAAAATCGCGGTGGCGCCGGCGGTAATATCGGAGCTGAGGCAGTAGCAAGAGCCCCAGCAGATGGCTACACACTGTTATTGGCCTCTGGCAGCATGCTTACCGTAAATCCATACATGTACAAAAAGATGAATGTAAATTATGGGGCCGACTTTTCACCTATTACTACTCTCGCTAGCGGCCCGATGATTATTTCTGTTAATCCTAAGTTAGGGGTAAAAAACTTAAATGATCTGATTGCATTAGCAAAAACACGAAATCTCAATTTTGGTTCTGCTGGCATAGGTAGTCAGGTTCATTTAGCTGGAGAAAATTTCATTACAGCCGCCGGAATAAACGCCACCCATATTCCTTACAAAGGAGAGGCAGCCGCGCTAACCGATTTAATTGCTGGGCAAATTGATTTTTGCGCCTGTAACGTTCCAGCATCAACCGGCTTCGTTCGAAACGGTCAGATCCAAGCGCTTGCAGTTACAAGCGCTAAACGCCTAGCCCAGCTTCCAAACATACCTACTGTTTCAGAGGCATCACTTCCAGGATTTGAAAATGTCGGTTGGTTTGCATTAATGGCTCCATCCAACACACCAAAAATCATCAGAGAGAAAATTTATGATGCTGCGGTGAAAGCTGTCAAAACAGAAGCAATGCAGAAGAGCTTAGAAATAAATAGCTTGACGCCTGTACTTAACACCACCAAAGAGCTAGAGGCACAAATTGCTTCCGAATCGACAAAATGGGAAAAAGTAATTAAGGCGCGTAACTTAACTGCTAATTAGTCTTTAGAGGTTCCTTATAAAGCCACGATGCATATCGTGGCTTTTTTATGCAAACAATAAAAATTGGTTATCAGGTTTTTTAAGAGAATAAATAATGTCTACCAAAAGAATACGTGGCGCTGATGCATTGGTTGAATCGATACTGACTGCTGGAGTAAGAAATATATTTACTCTGTCTGGCAATCACATCATGCCTATATTTGATGCTGTGTACGATCAGAAAATCAAACTGATCCATACCCGACATGAGGCTGCAGCAGTCCATATGGCAGACTCATGGGCAAGGCTCACGGGAGAAATAGGCATTGCCATGGTTACAGGTGGCCCCGGTCATGCCAATGCGGTATCTGCACTCTACACCGCAGGAATGGCCGAGTCACCGGTTGTACTTCTATCAGGACATGCGCCCATCAACCAATTGGGTATGGGGGCATTTCAGGAGATGGCGCAAGCTGATATTGCCGCCCCACTAACAAAGGCATCGTGGGTTTGCAAAAGCGTATCTGAACTACCTGGCGATTTTGCAAAAGCCGTTTCCATTGCGAAGTCTGGCAGACCGGGTCCAGTTCATATTAGTCTCCCCTCGGATGTTTTGGATAATGCCTTTGATAGTAGCGCGTCACTACCAAAGGCATCTGATTTTGAGCCTATTCCTATCAAGGCAGACACGCAAGCAATCAAGGAAATGATTGCTGCATTACTCAAAGCAAAGAAGCCTTTAGTCTTGACTGGCCCGATGATGCAATCAAAGGCAGGCCGAAAAATTTTAGCTGGATTGGAAGCCTCTCTGGGTGTTCCGGTCATTGGTATGGAAAGCCCAAGGGGCATAGGAGACCCAAGCTTAGGAGCCTTTTCTGAGGTGCTTGCCCAATCCGATTACGTCTTGCTGCTGGGCAAAAAATTAGACTTCACTCTGAAGTTTGGGAAGGCGCCCGGCTTTCATCAAGACTGCGTATTTTTTCAAATTGATCCCGAGATGAGTGAGATCGAACGAACCCAAAGGGCAGTTGGCTCGAGACTTCTACTAACAACGCGCGCAGATGTACATAGTGCCATTAGCACCATTGTCGAATTATGTGAGCCCCCAACAACTGCAGGCCGTGAATGGCTCACAGAAGTACATGAAGCTATCGCCTATCGCCCTGCCAATTGGAGCAGCGCTCCTTCCAGTGCAAATAAGTTGCATCCAGCGCAAGCATTTGCACCATTGCAGGCAATATTAGATAGCCATCCCGAATCTGTTTTAGTTAGCGATGGTGGCGAGATTGGTCAGTGGGCCCAAGCATGCTTAAAAGCACCGAATCGTGTACTCAATGGCGTTGCTGGATCGATTGGCGCAGGATTGCCATTTGCTACGGCCGCAAGTTTAGCCAAGCCTGGCGCACCCGTTGTTGCGGTTATAGGGGATGGTACGTTTGGATTTCATTGCTCAGAAATTGATACGGCGGTCCGCTATCAGTTACCCTTCCTATTGATCGTCGGCAACGATGCCTGTTGGAATGCAGAGCATCAAATACAAATTCGAGATTACGGAAATGATAGGGTCATCGGCTGTGAATTACTACCAACCCATTACGAAAAGG
>JBEBBK010000093.1:0-5372 GCA_041158405.1 Pseudomonadota bacterium | reverse complement strand
ACAACAAACAATAGGAAATACACTTGCATCAAACCAAAGCCCAGACCGCCAATCGATGCAATCATATTGAAGTCCGCAAACTGCGTTGGGTAATCGGCATACCGGCGTGGCATGCCAGCCAAACCCAAGAAGTGCATTGGAAAGAAAGTGAGGTTAAAGAAAATCATGGAACCCCAGAAATGCACTTTGCCGCGGAACTCATCGGCCATGTAGCCAGTCCATTTTGGACACCAGAAGTAAAAGCCAGCAAACATCGCAAAGAGGGAGCCGGCTACCAACACATAATGGAAGTGGGCAACAACGTAGTAGGTGTCTTGCACACCGATATCAATTGGGGCTATTGCCAGAATCAGGCCTGTAAAGCCGCCCATCGTAAACACGAAAATAAAGCCAACCGACCACAACATGGGAGTCTCAAATGTCATCGAACCTCTCCACATGGTTGCAACCCAGTTAAAGATTTTGACGCCGGTAGGTACCGCAATCAGCATGGTTGCATACATAAAGAACAACTGACCCGTCACTGGCATGCCAGTAGCAAACATGTGGTGCGCCCACACGATGAACGACAGAATCGCAATCGACGCTGTAGCGTAGACCATCGAGCTGTAACCAAATAAGGTCTTTCTAGAGAACGCAGGAATCACTTCACTAATAATTCCAAATGCTGGAAGAATCATGATGTAGACCTCTGGGTGACCAAAGAACCAGAAAATATGCTGGTACATCACAGGGTCACCACCGCCTACAGCGGAGAAGAACGAGGTACCAAAATGGCGATCGGTCAGAACCATCGTAATCGCGCCTGCCAACACTGGCATCACTGCGATTAACAAATAAGCTGTAATCAACCATGTCCATGCAAACATGGGCATCTTCATTAAGGTCATGCCAGGGGCACGCATGTTCAAGATGGTCACAATGATGTTAATCGAGCCCATGATGGAAGAGGCGCCGAGCAAGTGCAGGGCGAAAATCGCCATGTCCATACCTGGACCCATCTGCAATGTCAGCGGAGCATACAAAGTCCAACCACCGGCTGGTGCGCCACCTGGTGCTAAAAATGAACCAAACAACAAGATAGCTGCTACGGGCAAAATCCAGAAACTAAAGTTATTCATCCGCGCAAAGGCCATATCGGACGCGCCGATCTGCAATGGAATCATCCAGTTTGCAAAACCCACGAAGGCCGGCATGATTGCGCCGAATACCATCACTAAGCCATGCATGGTCGTTAACTGATTAAAGAACTCGGGGCGCAGGTATTGCAAGCCAGGCTGAAATAACTCCAAACGAATGCCCAGCGCCATGACACCGCCTGCTAGCAAGCTGACAAAGGAGAAGATGAGGTACATCGTTCCAATGTCTTTGTGATTGGTTGCAAACAACCACCGACGCCATCCATGTGGCATGTCATGCGCGTGATCGTGCGCATGATCGTGTGCTGTATCGTGGGTAGTAGAGACTGTGCTCATGAATTGCTCCGTGATGGTTTTTTAATTAGGTTGTTATTTAGTCCGCGCTGCCATGAGGTCAGGTGTTTGATATACATCACCTGTTTTATTGCCCCACGCATTCCGCGTATAGGTAATCACTGCAGCAATATCGCCGTCTGAAATCACGCCACCCCATTTCGGCATAGCACCTTTGCCGTTGAGCATGATTTGGAAGTTGGCCTCTTTGGGGCCAAGTACAACCTTACTTCCATCTAATGCTGGGAAGGCACCTGCACCCTTACCATTGGCTTGATGGCAGGCTGCGCAGTTGGAGGCATAGACTTTTGCGCCGCGGTCCATTTGCTCAGCCAAGGTGTAGACCTTACTTGGATCATCGGCCAAGGCTGCCATTTCTTTTTTCTTTTCCTCTACCCATTTGGTGTAGTCCTCATCGGACACAACACGCACTACGATTGGCATAAAGGCATGTTGGGCGCCGCAAAGCTCGGAACACTGACCGCGATAAGTGCCAATCTTTTCTGCTTTAAACCAGGTATCGCGCACAAATCCAGGAATGGCGTCCTGCTTGACTCCGAAGGCTTGCACTGACCATGCATGTATTACGTCATTGGCGGTGGTGATTATGCGGATCTTTTTGTTGACTGGCACCACCATTTCATTATCAACTTCCATCAAATAGGTGTTTGATTTGGGTGCTAGGTTATTGATGGATTCGCGTGTGGTCGACAGGGTGGATAAAAAGCTGATGCCTTCGCCTTCACCCTTAAGGTAGTCGTATCCCCATTTCCACTGATAGCCCGTGGTTTTAATGGTGATGTCTGCGTTGGTAGTATCTTTCATGGCCACGACCGTTTTGGTTGCTGGCAATGCCATGCCAATCACGATCAGGAGCGGGATGACCGTCCAAATAATTTCTACGGTGGTGCTTTCATGAAAGGAGGCTGACTTGGCGCCTTTTGATTTGCGGTGCTTGAGAATGGAATAGAACATCACCCCAAACACACCGATGAAAATCACGGTGCAGATAACGAGCATCATCCAATGCAACCAGTGAATTTCGGCCATGATTTTGGTTGCTGCTACGGGGAAATTAAGCTGGTTTACTGCTGGTCCGCCGGGCATATCTTGATTCGCAAATACCGTTCCGGTACTAATTGAGGCAAGGGTTAAGAGTAGCGCTCTATTGGCTTTTCCAAGTAAATTCATCTTTATCTCTGTTAATAATCGTAATTTTTTAAATGCATCACCACGCATAAATAAGGCAAAAGCAAGCTTGCTTTACGTTTCGATGCGTAATTATAGGGTTTCTTATCTTAATCAACAATCTACATACTCGCTTATGGGAATCAATAATGACCTTACTTAAAAATAAAGTAAGTACTTACTCTTAATGAAGATACTACCTGCCCTTACGTTGAATTTGATCAGGTGAAATAAAGGCCAAAGCGTCCTTTGTTCCTGACAGGTGTTTACCCACTACCCAAGCGTGCCCATACACCACTTCAAGCGTCATTTTTTGGGGTAATTTCACGGTTTTATCAGCAGCGATGTCCTGCACTTGTTGCGCTGAGAGGAGTCCAAGAGCTAGCGCATCCTGAAGATAAAGGGCATCGGATTCGTAGTCTAGGTAGAGGTATTCCATGTCCATCACTGGATCGGAGAATCGGCTTTCCACCAGCGCGTCCCCCAAATCGTGCATATCCCATGCTCCAGGAAGAGTTGCCAATTTAGAGTTGCCAATAGGGTGCGATTGCATTGCACGCAACTCGGCGCCGGTATCGGGACCAAGATAACTAAAGGAAAACAAGCCGCCCTCGCGCAAGACCCGCCACGCTTCCTGAACGACCCATTTAGGCTGATCTAAAGAATGAATCCATAAATTACTAAACACCATGTCTTGTGATTGGTCAGCAAGAGCGAATCTACCCTCACTCATTTTTGGGAAGCGCGATAGGCCATTGGTAATAAAGCCGCACATTCGAGCCAACTGCATTTTTGTCAAATCGGCCCAGCCGAGATCTGACTGTGGAATGCTTGAGAGTGCCGCTTTGGGGAATCGTTTGGCCAAGCGATTGGCATGTATTCCAGGCGCATCCGGAATGATCAATAGTGAGCGCGGCTGATGTTTGAGCAGCTCCAGCTTTTGCATCATGCGTAAGGCGATATCGTCTTTAAGCCATCTTAATGATCGGGTCATACGCTCAGTATACTCAGCGCCCCATGCATTTTTTACACACCCTTTTAAGCCATTTATTGCCGACCGCATGCATCGTGTGTACCCGCCATCAAAGGGATGTGATCTGCCATTCTTGCTTCACTTTTTTAGAAAATCAATCGCTCTTTCATTACTCCTGCTGCATCCGCTGCGGGGTTGATCTTGATGGCGACAGCCCCGAGCAAAATCAATGCAATAACTGCCTTTTGCAAGCGCCGGCATTTGATCGAACACATTGCCTTGATCGATACGATGGCGTTTTACAACATGCAATGCATCAGCTCAAGTATCAGCGGCGTCTTGCCATTGCCAGCGCCTTAGCCTTTGCCTGGAGCCGTTTGGCAATGCCGCATCTAGATATGTCTGAGGCATCGGTTTTATTGCCTGTCCCGCTCAGCACTCAAAAAATCAGTCAACGTGGCTTCAACCAATCCTGGGAAATAGCTAGGCGTATTCGATTACCACTTTCATTTCAGCCGATTGCCAATGCCTTAGGGCGACACCACTCGGATGCAAATCAAGTGGAACACAATCGATTCGATCGGAGGACCGCATTACGTCATGCGTTTTACATTCACCCGGAAGTGTTACCGAAAATACAGAATAAATCGATCGTGGTATTTGATGATGTCATGACTACCGGCTCCACTTTGCATGAGATCGCCACCCTGCTGAAGGATAATGGTGCACGTTCCGTTGTGAATTGGGTTGTATTGCGTGCCTTGAGACCCCAAACACGGATCCATTCAAGGAATCTATAGCAATGTTTAATGTTGTTTTATTCGAGCCTGAAATTCCGCCCAACACGGGCAATATCATTCGCTTGTGCGCCAACACCGGGGCAACGCTACACCTGATCGAGCCTTTAGGCTTTCCATTAGAAGATGCCAAATTGCGCAGGGCTGGCTTGGATTACCATGAATTCGCCAACCTACTGGTCTATAAAAGCTGGTCTGATTTTATAGACAAGACCAAGCCGGATGCGACGCACTTGTTTGCGCTCACAACGAAAGGCAAAGGAAGCTTTGCTGAAGCACGCTTTAGTAAAAACGACTATTTTGTTTTTGGTTCGGAAACCAAGGGAATCAGCGATGAAGTGCGCAACGCCATCCCCGAGCAAAACCGGATTCGACTACCCATGCGGGAAAACAGCCGCAGCCTAAATTTATCGAACAGCGTAGCAATCTTAGTATATGAGGCCTGGCGACAAAACGGCTTTGCAGGCGGCGCCTAAATACGGTATTTAATGTTCTGGTTTTGGCTCACGGCCCATTAATTTTTGCACTGCCTCGTGCGCGGTAATTTGCCCTGAGAGAACACCGCACATATTGCTGGTAATCGGCATATCTACATTGAGACGCTTTGCTAGGTCGGCTACTGCGGCTGCACATAAAACGCCCTCAGCAACATGACCTAAGTTATTCAGTACGGTTTGCAGCGACTGTCCTGCAGCCAGCAATAAACCGACGCGACGATTACGCGATAAATCGCCCGTTGCAGTCAAAATAAGATCGCCTACCCCCGTCAATCCCATGCAGGTTTCTGGCTTTCCACCAGCGGCCTTCACCAGCCGCATCATTTCTGCGAGGCCTCGGGTTAACACAGCAGCCCGTGCATTTAGACCTAAGCCTAAGCCATCGCCGATACCAGCTGCAATCGCCATAATATTTTTTACGGCGCCGCCAAGCTCGACACCAATC
>JBEBBK010000092.1:0-5384 GCA_041158405.1 Pseudomonadota bacterium | reverse complement strand
GCGCTCAAAGAAAGTAAAGCAACAGCGCCAGCGCTTAACCAACCAGAATCGTGCCTTTAGAGGCAAGGCAAAACCCGCAAGTCCAAGAATTAGACCAAATGGAATCGTGACGAGCGCAACGGCAGCGTCGAAAACGACATTTCTAATTTTCTGAACGGCTTCTGGTTTCATTGATGGCATTTGGCACAAAACATCCCGATCGTATTGTCTTCCATAACCGGTGTGCGTGGGCATCATTTAAGGGGCTAAAAGCACATTCATTGACGCCCATCAAAGATCGTTGCCTGCTTTCTCGGGCAACAGACCTTGAATTCTTGCTGCCTAAGAATCAATGTGGGCGAATCGATTTCGCAATGTCAGCGCTTAACCTATCAAAGGCTCGACTTTGGGCCGCCACCAGTGCATCAAATCCGGAGCCTGAAACAGGCTCATTGATCACTGCGCGGCCAGTGTAGCTGGCTGGCGGTGCTATTGCGTCTGCATTCGAATGAGCGGGTTTCTTTGTTGCCGCTACAGGATGACTTGCCTTTGCAGTGGTGGGTTTAATCGTCCACAACACATCAAGGCTCACGGAATCACCGAGTTTGCTATCGATGTTTTGAACGTCAATCATTACCTGATAGTCAAAGTGAGCGAAGGGGCTCTGCGTATAGCTCCACACATTGGGCGTGCTCAAGTCCCGTGATAGGTCGGTGGCAACCACGCGTTCAATATCGGATTTCAGGGAACCGGCCCACCGCTGGTATTCGTACACGGCAACCTGATTGTTCGTGTTCTTTACAACCAGCTGAGGGGTATCCACCAAAGACGGCACGGTAACAGGGCCGACCATAATGCGTGTTTTATGCGTCATCGGGGTCGTGGCCGTCACTGGCTGTGCACTCAACGTGTAATAGGTGGTTTTGGGTGAGCTACAGGCAGAAACAACAGTGGCTGCGGCGAGCAGAACAAATACAGTCTTCATTACTTGGACTCCTCGGACGGCTTCCCGAAAATAATCGATTGCGGCTGCTGATCAAGCGTGTCTGCCAGCTTCTTCAACGAGCTTGCGGCTTTGGTCAGCTCGCGCAGCGTATCGCGCAGATCCATTTGTAGCGGCGAATCGCTGGCCAATACGGCATCGGCACTCTTGAGCGTTTTATCCAGCGCAGGCAAGGTCTGGGTATCCAGTTTCTTGACGATACCCACCACCGACTTTTCAATGTCTTCGAAGCTCCCCGGAATTGACGGAAATACCAGTGGTCTATCCTTGGTGTTAATTGTGTATTTAGGCGCATCCGGGAAGAAATCTACCGCAATATATTGCTGCCCCGTCAGAATGTTTGCAGAGCGTAGCTGTGCCCGGAAACCACGATCGACCATGCGTTGATAGCGTTGGATGCGTTCTTCCTCATTTTTAGGCGGCGGGTAGGGCTTGCCATTAGCCATGGTTTTGAGGCGCAAGCGATTAGGATAAAGATTAATCACGACCGGTTGAACAATCGTAAAGTCTTTCGGATCGACCATGGCACCAATACTTAATACCTCACCGATGGTGACGCCGCGGAAATCAACCGGCGCACCGACGGAAAGTCCTCTCACCGACTGCTTGAAATTGATGACGTAACGATCGACACGGTCATCCGGTGCCTTCATTGCCAGTTCTTTTGTCGAGAAAAGCTGGAACACCGTGTCAGCTGCAACTTCAGACGTCTCGGCAATCTGCTCGTTCGGATCGGCCACTTTGACATTAACGTCATAGCTTGGCGGCGGGCCTTCAAAGGCAATGCCCCCTGCTAATACCGAGATCAAGGACTCTGTTTGAACATTGATACCTGCCGCTCCCACAGAAACATCAATACCGCTGGCATTCCAGAATCGGGTATTGCTGCTTACATATTTGTCGTAGGGTGCGTGAACAAAGACGTCAATTGATACGCCTTTGCCGTCCTTGTCCAGATCATAAGCAACCACTTCCCCAACCATGAGTCTGCGGAAATAGACTGGAGTGCCAATATCGTGCGAGCCTAAATTAGGGGCGTGTAGTTTGAATTTTCTACCGGGTACATCACGGGTAAGAATCGGCGGTACTTCGAGTGCCACAAAGTTATCCCGGGTTTCTTTGGAAAGCCCCAGGTCCGCGGCAATATAGGAGCCGCCGAAGAGGGTGCTCAGTCCGGAAACCCCGCTGGCTGTAATACGCGGCCGTACAATCCAGAAGTGCGTATCTTCCCTTAAGAAGTCAGAGGCCTTTCTATCCATCTGAATCGTTGCCACGACTTCTTTGTGGTCTTCAGACAAATCAACTGTCTTTACGACGCCGATAATCACATCCTTGTATTTCACGTGCGTCTTGCCGGCTTCGAGCCCTTCGCCCGATTTAAACGATACGGTGATCGTCGGGCCGCGCTCCAGAACCACCTTTACGCCTAGGCCAATGCCGACAATCAATGCCAGGATGGGAATGATCCAGATGAACCGCGACGACCAATTGCGCGGTTGCTTTGAGATGGGTTGGGGCAAGTTAGCGAACTCTTCTTCGCGATTAGCATCAGACGGCATGTTTTTCCTTGGGTGAATCTGGTGTGGCATTAGTTTGGTCGGTCGCTTCCCAGATCAGTCTGGGATCAAAACATTCTGCGGCAATCATGGTGAGCACCACCACGGCACCGAAGGCTATAGCACCGGCGCCAACATTAATCGACATCAGGTTGCCAAACTGTACAAGGGCGGTCAGCATTGATGCGACATACACATCAATCATTGACCATCGCCCCACAGCTTCTAGCACCCGGTAAATCTGGGTTCTCTTTTTAGGATTCCAGGTGGAACGCCGCCGTACCGAAATAAGAAGATACGTTAAGGCAAACAGCTTCGATAGAGGAATCACAATACTGGCAATAAACAGAATGGCACCAAGTACTTCAGACCCGGATTCCCATAAATAAATGACGCCGCCCATGATCGTGTCGTCTTCGGTGCCCGTAAGCGTACTTGATTTCATCACCGGTAGCAGATTAGCGGGGATGATCAGTATGTAAGAGGCAATGAGCAGCGCCCATGTGCGATTAAGGCTATCCGGCTTACGAAAATGCAACGGCAAGCCACAACGCCGACAGCGCAGGTCATGTTGTGCAGGGGAGGCATGATGTGCCAGACCGCAGCCATCGCAGCCCACAACATGGGCAGTCAGCCCGGTTAATACCTGGTTCGTCATTGCAGCTTCTCGACCTGATCCCAGAATGTCCGAGGGTCAAAATTTGCTGCTGCGGCAGTTAACGCGAACATCAGGCAGACAAAAGACCACAGGGCAATCTCGGGCAGCACGGTTGCCAGTGCATTCAGTTTGCTGATGGTAATAATTAACCCCAGCATAAACACCTCAACCATGGCCCAGGGCTTGGATAAATGCATAATCCTGAAAACAGCCGCCATTCTGGGCGGCAGATAACCTAAGCGCAGTGGCAGCAGCAAATAGATCAACGCGCCAATCACCAAAGCCGGCATCATAAAGGTAGTTGCAAAGACAAGAATCGCAACCAGCGTCATATCGTCACGAAACAGACTGCCAACCATGCCAAGTAAAGATGTCGAACTCTCAAGGCCTTGTGATGTGAGGCCAACGATTGGAAATGCGTTTGAAATCACAAAAAGAACAGCCGCCGTCAAAGCAAACACCAGGCTGCGTTGCAAGCCTTCCGGCTGGTAGCGATGCAAAACATGACCACAGCGTGGGCAAATGGCCATCGCGTTGGGGTCTAACGCCTGCTCCCCCAGGAGCAGGTCGCATTCTTGGCAAACCAGTAAGGTTTCAGCAGCCACTAAATGAGTTACTTAGACAGTTGACGGCCAAGTGCGGCGCCGCCACCGCCACCAACTCCGGCGCCAACAATCGCACCAGTAGAGCCGCCCATGGAATTGCCAACGGCTGCACCTGCACCGCCGCCTACAGCACCACCAACCACAGCACCGGTTTTACCTTTACCCTTTTTAGTGGTGACAGCCGCACCCGTTGCGCCGCCCACGGCGCCACCGACAATAGCGCCAGTGCTGCCGCCAATCGCATTACCCAGCGCAGCGCCACCGGCACCACCCAAAGCGCCGCCAAGACCGCTTTTGAGATTGCTATCGGCCAGGGCTGCGCCAGATATCAGTACTAATGCAGAAATAATGAGTGTCGTGCGTTTCATTTTGAGGGTCCGTTTGATCTATTAACGCGCTATTTTATTATCTAGCGCTGGGCTTTTCGCCTGTCGGTAACCCTGCTTCTTTCCATGCTTTGTAGCCGCCCTCGATATGGCAGACTGGGCTTAGACCCATCTCTTGTAGGGCAAGGGTGGCTAAGCTGGAGCGCCAAGCAGACTGGCAGTAAAGGATGAATTCCTTGCCGCTGCTGAAAATTTCCTTGTGATATGGGCTCTCAGGATCGACCCAAAATTCAAGCATGCCACGTGGCGCATGGAAGGCATTAGGAATCATGCCTTCCCGTTCAAGTTCCCGCACGTCTCGGATGTCGACAAAAACCACGTTCGGATCGTTAAGCTTTACCATCGCCTCTTCGGTCGAGAGGGTCCGAATCTTTTCACGTGATTCAGCAATAAGCTGCTTGTAGCCTTTGGTAATGGTCATCCTGGTTCCTTACTATTGTTGCATTACAAGTAATCGTGATAAATCCTGCCTAGGCCTAGGGTCAGATCAAAAGCTTGTTCACGGATTGTAATGTAAAAAGCCAACTCGGATTGAGGTTGGCTCTTTTGCCTGATAGCGTTAGGAGAGCCGAACTTGGCACCCCTAGATTAGGAATAATCTTGGGCATATAGCAAGGTGTTTTTGCTGTCCTTTGTAGCGCAGCATCAAGCTCAGTAGCTTAAAAGTGATATCCGATTCGGCCGTAGGCCGTCCACTCGAAAAGAGGTAAGTTATTAACGACCTGTTTTGATCCGCCTGCGGCAACTGACCAGTGCTTATCAAAGTAGTAGTACAAAACACCATCGATGGGCATAAACCATTGGCCGTTTATAGTGTTGTAGACCATGCCGCGCTGATCCCATATTTTGACAGACCACTTTTCATCAATTCGAAAAACAAAAGTGGGATAGATTTCAAGAGATCTGGCTAACTGTGTTGGCGGTGTGCTAACTGAGCTCACTCCAATAACATAGCGAAACCAGGGCGCAAATTCTGAAAGTACTCCGTACTCGATTTTCTTGACGGTAAATCCAACCTGAGGGGCTACTGCCCATTGCGTAGAACCGTAGTTCCTTTGTGTGTAGCCGGTGGGCAAGTAAAACCTAGAGCCAAAGTTGACGGTTGTCTTGGGTAAAACCTCTGGAGAAATTGCCCAGACGGTAAATTTGGTAAGGCTGGGATTAAAGTCTTTGCCTGATTCGTGAGGGTAGGCTGGG
>JBEBBK010000091.1:0-5410 GCA_041158405.1 Pseudomonadota bacterium | reverse complement strand
CCATACATCTCAGCCAAAAAACGTTTGTACGATGATTTACGTAGCGCCTTCTCGACCTCGTGGGAGTACTCTAGGGTTTGGCTTAAGTCCCAATCGGGCAGTACGCCCGCATGGACCAGTAAAGCGTGACCATTACTCAGTGCCATTGGGCGATGTCGTAGCCAATCAATCAATTCAGCTCGGTCTTTGGCTTTTAAGACGCCATCGAGGGTATCAAGTGGGCGTGATCCCCGCAAGCCCGCATCGCGTGCCAAAAGATTGAGGTCATGGTTACCTAGGATGCATTCGGCCATGCCTTGCTCTTGCAGTTTTTTGAGGCGCCGCAAGGTCCCTAGAGAGTTTGGGCCCCGATTGACGAGGTCGCCCAAGCAAATGAGTTTCGATTTCTTGGGTAATTTAGCAATCAGTGCATCGAGCTGCACTAAGCAGCCTTGCACATCGCCGATAGCATAAACGGATGACATGAGCAAAGTGTAGTGGATTACGAGTGAATGGGTATAGCGCTAATGCTTACGCCGCTAACCCATTTAGCCATTTTGCGGCATCGGTAATGGCGATGCCGTTGCGAAACTCTTCTTGCCTTAAATTAAAAACAAGCTGTGCTGCTTTGGCTTGTGAAAACTGAGCTGCAAACCGAGTTAATGCAGTGTGGGGCTTGGTATCACTTAATTTGCATTCAATCAGATGGGTTAACTGCTGCCCATCGCTGAGCGCAAAATCAACTTCAGCACCATCTTTCGTGCGCACATAATGAAGACCGGCGTCTTGACCAGTACTGTCCCGCAGAAAATCCGTTTGTTTGAGGAGCATGCCGGCAACGGCATTTTCTAAGCGAATGCCTGGGTCGCCGCGTACCAGTCCTGTATCAAAAAAATAGACCTTTGGCATCTGCAGCATAGACCGAGCAATATTGTGATGCCAGGGCTGGATCGTGAAAACAATAAACAGAGCTTTGAGTATTTCAAGATAGTGTTTAAGAGTGATGGGGGAGACTGCTAAGTCACGTGCGATGGATGCAAGGGATAGAGGCGATCCAACCCGTTCACGTAACAATTCAATGAAGAGTCGCATCGTTGTAATTTCATGAAGGCGTGAGAACTCCAATACATCTTCACGAACCAAGTCGGTAAAGTATTGTGCACGCCAGCGATCTGCCTCAATCGCATTGGGGGCCAAGCAGGGCTCCGGAAATCCTCCGCGCTCCAGCAAATGATCCAGTGCAATTGCTGGACTTACTCCTTCTTGCGTGCACCATTCGTGTACTGAAATCGGATGCAGCCGGAATGAAAAATAGCGCCCCGCCAAAGATTCACCGGATTGCCTAAAGGTATCCATTCGAGCGCTACCAGTAACGAGCAGTGCCTGGCCAGTAGGGCGCGCATCGATTACACCCTTAAGCCACGTTTTCCAGTTAGGCATTTTATGGATTTCATCCATTACCAAGAGATCAGCTGCTGGGCTCCAGGATTGATTCTGTAAAACTATGCGGTCCGCAAGCACATCCCAATTGAGGTACTGACCCCCATTGAACTTGCCCATCAACTGCCGGCTGAGGGTAGTTTTACCCACTTGCCGAGGGCCGGTCAGAACCACGGCTTTGCTGGCAAGGTCTTTCAGAACAATCTGGTCGAGATAGCGTTTCATGCGACTATTATATAGTAGATTATATAAAAGTCGAGACTTTTATATAATTTTATATAAAAAAGTCGTAATTTAACTAGATTAGGCTGGATGGAGTGATTGCAGCGAAGAAAAAGGAGTGACCCGTTTAGGCTGAAGCAACCTTCTTCACCACGCTGTACCGCACCAAGGTTTCTTTTCTGGCTTCGTCGTGATTCACGATGGGCAGTGGGTAATCGCGACCGAGCAAAATGCCAGCGGCTTCTAATTCAATATGACCGGCTTCCCAAGGCGCATGAATCGATTTATCGGAGAGCTTTTCTAAAGCGGGGATATAGCGCCGAATGAACTTGCCTTGTGGATCAAAGCGCTGCGATTGGGTGGTGGGATTAAAGATACGGAAGTAGGGCTGGGCGTCGCAGCCCGAGGAAGAGGCCCACTGCCAGCCACCGTTGTTGGAGGAGAGCTCAAAATCATTAAGGTGCTTTGCAAAGTAAGCTTCGCCCCAGCGCCAATCAATTCCCAAATCTTTTGTTAGGAAGCTGGCTACGATCATGCGCAGGCGATTATGCATATAGCCGCTTTGATTAAGTTGGTGCATGGCGGCATCAACTAAAGGATAGCCAGTTTTGCCATCGCACCACGCCTGAAAGCGTTTCTTGGCAGTAGCACCGCATTCCCAAACAATCGAGTCGTAATCGGGTTTAAATGCAGCGCCGCTAGCAAGGCGAGGGTGATTGGCCAAGATCATGAAATAAAAGTCGCGCCAAATGAGCTCGCTCAGCCAAATGGTGGCGCCCATGCTGCCAGCTAGCATCCGCCGATGGGCTTCCCTTACCAGGCCCCGAATCGAGAGCATGCCAAAACGCAGGTGGGTGGATAAATAACTCACGCCTTTGATGGCCGGAAAATCCCGTCCAACTTGGTATTGATCGATGCGCTTTAAGAAGTCTTCTAAAAAAGACTGCCCACCGTCAGATCCGGGGGGCAGGTAGCTTTCAATTCCGGTGGCGCAAAAGCCCATCGACTCCAGCGTCGGAATACCTAAATCTAGCTTCTTCGGAATCGCTGTAAATTGCCCTGGCTTAGGAGTGCAAGCGTAGGGCGCAAGATCGCGTTCCACTAAGCGCTTGAGCCAGGCATTTTTATAGGGCGTAAAGACCGAGAAGACGGTGCTGGAGTTGGTAAGCACTTCCTTCTTTTCAAAAATCACTTGGTCTTTAAATGACTCAAATGCAATACCCTGCTTTTCAAGGGAGGATGCAATCGCGGCATCGCGCTCAATTGCGCTGGGCTCATAGTCGTGGTTGACCATGACGCACGCGACTCCAAGTTCACTTGCTAGTTTGGGGATGCATTCTGCTGGCTTACCATAGCGCACGATAAGGCCACCACCCTGTTTGCGCAGTGCTTCATCGATTTGACTTATCCCCTGCCAAATAAAGTCGACTCGGCGATCTGCCGTTAGTGCAGTACTTTTGCTGTCTTTTAGGAGATCTAAGATGGTGGTATCAAATACAAACACGACCCAAACCGATTTGCTTGAAGCAAGTGCATGGCTCAGCGCGGCATGGTCATACAGGCGTAAATCGCGGCGAAGCCAAACGAGGCTGCCGGGGTGGGAATGGGTAGGGGAAGGGGTATTCGATAGGGCCATAGCCGCTATCTTAGGGCTTTATGGAAAATCGGGTGAAACTCAAGCAAAGTAGCGGTCTAGGATCCCCAAAATAGCTACCCCTGAAATCAAAATGCCACCCAACTTGTAAACCAATTTGTGTTCGATCACGCTTAGCTGTGTATGGATGCATTGAATATCGATCCGAAGGGCATTGATTTCGTGCTTCACTTCCTGCATTTGGGTTTGGGTTGCATAGAGTTCGTAATGATCATTCTCATAAATGCTATCCAGGATCGCTTTTGCTTGAGGCTCAGTAAATCCACTGGATTGTAGGTTTTTAATAATGCAGTAGGTATCTACGGGGCGATGGATCATGAAAATTAAATAAAGTGAGCAACTAACACCACTTATTTTAATGTTGATACCCTAAAGCTCAAAGTCAGAAAATAGTTTGTAGGACAGCAGGGTGATTTCTATTGAGATAGCGGTATAGTCAGTAGGTTTAATTAATTAAAACAATACGGCAACAATATGGATAGTATTTTTTTCGTTTTCTCAAAAGTAATTCACATCCTGATTGAGCCCCTCAATTGGCTCCTGATTTTGATTGCGCTGGCCTTGCTATTTTTATTACTGCGCAAGAATCACCTTGTACAGCGCGCATTAGGTATTGCACTCTGTTTGGGATTCTTCATTGGCTATATGCCCACTTCGCAATGGGCGATGCGGATCTTGGAGGATGCGATGCCACAGACGGCGCTGACGCCAGATTTACTGGGCCAAGTAGGCGGTGTTCTGATTTTAGGCGGCGCCATTGAGGGCGGGCCCATTGCACGGGATCGCAGTGAGGTATCGATTGGATCCTCTGCTGAGCGGGTAACAAAAGCGTTTCAGCTGCTACGCCAACATCCTGAACTGCCGTTTATCTTTAGCGGTTATTCGGGACGATTGTTGCCACAAGGGCTTTCTGAAGCCGATGCGTTTAAACAGTTGCTGCAAGAGCAGGGTCTCGTTAATCATCCCGGTTATTACGAGAACCAATCGCGCAATACCTACGAAAATATGCTCTATTCTAAAAAAATCATCGATGGCATTGCAGAAAAAGAGGGCGCCCCCGTTAAGCCTTGGTTACTCATTACCTTTGCGAGTCACATGCTGCGCTCGATGCAAGTAGCGCATAAGCAGGATGTTGATGTGCTGCCCGTTTTGGTGGATTATCAAACCAGTAAACAAACAAGCTGGCATCGCTTTGATTTAGTGGAAGGCGGAGAGCAGTGGAATCGGTTGATTCATGAGCTGGTGGGGATGGCCGCCTATTGGATTACCGGTAAAGGGTCATTTTCGGTAAAATGACCTTACATGAGCGCCCCCAAGAAAACCTCCAATACCAAGCGCACAACTGACGCAGAAGGTCCGGGCTCGGCCTCGGCTTATCCAGAATCGATTTCACAGCCAAGTGCACAATTGGCCAATCAATTTTTACTGGCAATGCCTGGCATGCTGGATGAGCAGTTTGCGGGCTCGGTAGTCTATCTCTTTGAGCACAATGCCAAAGGTGCAATGGGCCTTGTTGTAAATCGCCCAACCGATGTCAATTTGTCGACCTTGCTCGATAAAATTGAACTCAAGCTAGAGATCACCCCATTTGCCGATCAAGCCGTCTATTTTGGTGGCCCAGTACAAACCGAGCGCGGCTTTGTATTGCATGAGTCGCCCAACTTACGTTCTGCGGATGCGGAAGCGGGTATAGATCCCTCCGCCAATCCAGCAACTCCCTACAGCTCATCTTTAACCGTGCCAGGCGGTCTGACGATGACTACATCGAAAGATGTCTTGGAAGCAGTTGCCAAAGGCAATGGGCCAAAACGCTTCATCATGACCTTGGGTTATGCCGGTTGGGGCGCAGGCCAGCTCGAAGAAGAAATCGCCCTCAATGGCTGGATTAATGCCGAACTCAGCCGTGCGCAAATGGCCGAGATTATTTTCAATACGCCCTCAGAGCAGCGCTACCAGCGGGCCATGAAAGCCCTGGGCTTTGATCCCGCGGATCTATCGGGGCAAGTGGGGCATGCGTAAAGCATCCAGTAAGGCGACCATGATCCAGTCGCGAAGCAATGCAAAGCGGTCTGGGTGATGGATACGAAGGCCATCACTGCCCTCGCATTTGACTTT
>JBEBBK010000090.1:0-5424 GCA_041158405.1 Pseudomonadota bacterium | reverse complement strand
TATGAAAAGGCACAACACCTAATTTAAACGCCAGGCCAGCCATAATGAAGACCAAGCCAAAGGCCATGATTAAATGATTAATCCGGGGATCGGCTACGGCTTTAAAAATCTCAATCAGATCCAGTGAGCCAGTCACACCATAGAGCATCGACATACCGTAAAGCAAAAAGCCGGATGCCAAGGCGCCCAGAATAAAGTACTTCATTGCCGCCTCGGTGCTCTGGGCATTATCCTGCCGCATCGCCACCAATCCATAGGTTGAGAGCGCCATCAGCTCAAGACCAAGATAAAGTGTGAGCAAGTTTGCACCTGAAATAAGGACACACTGCCCTAACAAAGCAAACAAGGCCAAGACTATGAAGTCAGGCCTAAACATGCCGCGATCCACTAAGTATTGGCGGGAGTAGATCAAGCTAATAAGCAATGCAAAACACGAAGCGGACTTCAATAGATTTGCCAATGGATCTGCTTGGAATAAACCCATCATGGCGTAAATTGGTAAGTCAGGAATACGTAAAGCGAATATCGTTCCAATCACGAGCAACAATAAAAGCGCGCCGTTGTAAACCAGGTTGGCACCGCGTGGTGTATCAAATACCTCGCGCACCATACCATCAGCCGCTAGGGGCGTTTCTTTTACAAAAACACTTAATAACAGCAGCAAGCAGGCCGATAGCAGTATTACGAGCTCGGGCAAAAGAACAATGAGGTCAAGGAGTTCCATATTCTTATCTCGGCTTTACAGTTTGCTAATCGCAACGTGTTCCAGCAAATGTATGACCGCTGGGTGAATGATGTCGGTAAATGGTTTTGGATAAACGCCCATCCACAACACGCAGATGGAGAGCACTGCCATCATCAGAAACTCACGGCCATTGATGTCAGTTAAGGCGTCGACTTCTTTATTGGCAATTGCCCCAAACAAGACGCGTTTCACCATCCATAAGGAATAGGCCGCGCCCAGCATGAGCGCGGTAGCCGCCAGCAAACCAATCCAAAAGTCATAATCAACCGCCGCAAGAATCACCATGAATTCCCCAACGAAGCCGGAGGTTGCGGGTAAGCCGCAGTTGGCCATCGCCATAAAGACCATAAATACAGAGAACTTCGGCATGCGGTGGATCACCCCACCAAAATCAGAAATTTGACGGGTATGCATGCGATCGTAGAGAACCCCAATCGCCAAGAACATCGCCCCGGAAATAAAGCCATGGGAAATCATCTGAATAATGCCGCCCTCAATGCCAAGCGGGCTAAAGAGGAAAAAGCCGAGGGTAACAAAGCCCATGTGTGCTACAGACGAATACGCCACCAGTTTTTTCATGTCCTTTTGGACTAAGGCAACTAGACCAACATAGATCACAGCGACCAAAGAAAGGAAGATCACAAAGGGGCCGAGATACATACTGGCATCCGGCGCAATCGGCAAAGAAAAACGCAAGAAACCATACGCACCCAGTTTCAACATAATTGCCGCCAACACAACCGATCCGCCGGTCGGCGCTTCAACGTGCACATCAGGTAACCAGGTGTGCAAAGGCCACATGGGCACTTTGACCGCAAAGGCCATAAAGAAGGCAAAGAAAATGAGGGTTTGCTCAACAATATCCAGGGGAGCGTGATGCCAGGTCTGAATATCAAAGGTATTGGTAGCGTTATAAAGGTAAAGCATCGCTATCAAGGTAAGCAGCGAGCCGAGTAAGGTGTAGAGGAAGAACTTAAACGCCGCATAAATGCGGTTCTTACCACCCCATACGCCGATGATGATGTACATCGGTATCAAAGTCGCCTCAAAGAAGACATAGAACAGCATGCCGTCTAAGGCGGAGAACACGCCAATCATCAAGCCCGATAAAATCATGAAGGAAGCTAGGTACTGCGATACTTTTTCAGTAATAACTTCCCAGGCCGCTACAACAACGAAAATGTTTATAAATGCAGTGAGAACGACAAACCAAACTGAAATGCCATCGACGCCCAGATGGTAGTTAATGTCGTAGCGCTCAATCCAGCTGAACTTCTCGACAAACTGCATCCCTGCCGTTGTTTCATCAAAGCGTAATACCAAAGGCAGGGTTGCAATAAAACCGAGTACCGATCCGAATAGGGCCAAGTAGCGCACACCAGACGATGGGCGCTCCGATCCGTAGATCAATATGATCAGACCAAAAACGATCGGGATCCAGATGGCGTAAGAAAGAATCATGAGGAAAGCTTCAACTTAATAGGCAATATAAATGTAGGTGTACAAGACCCAGGTCAGCAAGGCAATCAAGCCTAGGATCATGGCAAATGCATAGTGGTAGAGGTAGCCCGACTGCAAGCGTCGCACGATCCCGGAAAAACGGCCTACCAGGTGGGCGCTGCCATTAACAAAAAAGCCATCAATGATTTTTTCGTCACCGCGGTGCCAAAAAATGCCGCCAAACCACAGCATGCCTTTTGCAAAGACAGTTTGATTCAATTCATCAAGGTAGTACTTGTGATCGAGCAGTTTCTTAATCGGGGCCAATGCTTCCGATACCTTAGCGGGCAAGCTAGGTACCCACAAATAGCCAATCGCAGCGGTCAGCACACCCAAAACAACGAGCAACAATACCGGCGTACTGAATGCATGCATCGCCATTGCAACTGGCCCATGGAATGCTTGCGCTAAGTCTTTCATGACGGGATGCTTAGCGATATCAATAAAGATCGAATCGCCAAAGAAGCTGCCAAACAATAAGGGATCAATGGTGTAAAAACCAATGATGACCGAGGGTATTGCTAAGAGGATCAGTGGAATAGTCACGACCAAAGGCGATTCGTGTGGCTTTTGGCCTGGCGCTAAACCATGATGAGCATGATCATCATGGCCGTGATCATCGTGTGCATGGTGGTCATGGCTTGCATGCCCGAAACGCTCTTTGCCATGGAAGACATAAAAATACAGGCGGAAAGAATACAAGGCAGTGACAAAGACACTGGCCATCACCGCAAACAAAGCAAAGCCTGAGCCAGGAATGGTGCTAGCAGCAACTGCCTCAATAATTGAATCTTTAGAATAAAAGCCCGAGAAGAACGGCGTACCAATCAAGGCCAAACTACCTAAGAGCATCATCAAGCAGGTTACTGGCATGTACTTCCACAGCCCGCCCATTTTGCGCATGTCTTGTTCGTGGTGCATGCCCAAAATCACACTACCCGCCCCCAAGAACAAGAGAGCCTTAAAGAAGGCGTGGGTCATTAAATGGAAGATGGCAATCGGGTATGCCGAAACGCCCAAGGCGATTGTCATGAAGCCTAATTGCGACAAGGTGGAATACGCAACCACCCGCTTAATGTCAGTTTGCACGATGCCCAAGAAGCCCATGAATAAAGCGGTAATAGAGCCAATCACCAAGATAAAGCTGAGGGCAACGTCTGAGAGTTCAAACAGAGGCGACATGCGACTCACCATAAAAATGCCGGCAGTCACCATGGTTGCAGCATGAATCAAGGCAGAAATGGGGGTTGGGCCTTCCATCGAATCGGGCAGCCAGACATGCAAAGGAAATTGGGCTGATTTACCCATGGCGCCAATAAAGAGGCAAATACAGGCAACCGTAACGAGATTCCAATTGGTGCCTGGCAAGGTTTGTGCAGCAAGGACGGTATTTTGGGCAAAAATCGCATCGTAGTTCATCGAGCCAGTGCCTGCCAAAAGTAAGCCAATACCTAGGATGAAACCAAAGTCGCCGACGCGGTTCACCAAGAAGGCCTTCATATTGGCAAAGACAGCGCTTTGGCGCTCGTAATAAAAGCCAATCAATAAATAGGAAACAACGCCAACTGCCTCCCAGCCAAAAAAGAGCTGCAGCAGGTTGTTGCTCATCACCACCATCAACATGGCAAACGTAAACAAGGAGATATAGGAGAAGAAGCGGTTGTAGCCCTCCTCCTCTGCCATATAGCCAATGGTGTAGATGTGCACCATTAAGGAAACAAAGGTAACCACCACCATCATGATGGCGCTCAATGGATCAATTAAAAAGCCAATATCAAAGCTAAGTTCGCCAAGCTCCATCCAGCGGTAAACCGAGCCGTTGAAATAAAAGCCATCCATCACCTGCATCAATACATTGCACGACAAAATGAATGCGATCATCACGCCCAAGATAGCAATGGTTTGGCAGGCGCCGCGACTCAGTTGTTTGCCTAAAAAGCCAGTGCCAAAAAATCCCACCAACATGCTGCCAATTAATGGCGCAAGGGGTATGGCGCAGAGTACGGGAATAGTGAGGGTCAGTTCCATTGCAGGGTCTTTTTAAACTAGCCTTTGAGGTGATCGAGCTCTTCAGCATTGATCGAATCGAATTTGCGGAACAAGGCAACTAAAATAGCCAGTCCAATTGCGGCCTCGGCAGCGGCCACGGTCAAAATGAAGAATACAAACACTTGACCGGCCATATCCCCCAAGTAATAGGAGAAGGCAATGAAGTTCATATTGACGGACAGGAGCATGAGCTCAATGGCCATCAATAAAATGATGATATTGCGGCGATTTAGGAAAATACCAACCACACTAATTGCAAACAGGATGGCACTCAAGACTAAGAAATGGGCAAGCGTTACGGTCATTTTGGATCTCCGCCCGTTTTGCCGCGTTGATCCTGCTTCGCATCCATTTCTGAATCCATCTTCACCATGCGCATGCGGTCAGCTGGGTTCACTGCAACCTGATCGGCAATGATTTGGGATTTGGAATCTTTGCGGCGACGCAGTGTCAGCGCAACAGCTGCAATGATGGCAACCAATAGAATCAGTCCGGCAATTTCAAACGCATAGACATAATCGACAAAGACCAGGCGCCCAAGGGCTTGGGTATTGGAAACCCCGCCCATCTCTTCCATCATTGGCTGCAAAGGTACTGTTGTACCAATGAAGCCGCGAATCAACACAATCGATAGCTCCATCACAATCACGGCACCAATTAAAAAGGCAACGGGTAAGTATTTCTTGAAATCACGTCGCAGGTGCGCTAAATCCAAATCCAGCATCATCACCACAAACAAGAATAAGACCATGACTGCGCCCACGTAAACCAAAATAAGTACGAGGCTTAAAAACTCTGCGCGCATTAACATCCACAATCCCGATGCGCAAAAGAAGGACAGCATTAAAAATAAGGCCGAGTTGACTGGATTGCGCGAGGTAATAACCTGTAGCGCAGCCACTACTAATATGCCAGCAAAGGCATAAAAGAAAATAGCAAAGAGGGTTGCAGGTTCGAATGTCATAGCAATTACTTAGCGATAAGGGGCATCAGCAGCACGGTTGGCGGCAATGTCTTTTTCATACTGGTCGCCGACCGCTAGCAACATATCTTTAGTGAAATACAAATCGCCACGCTTGTCGCCAAAGTACTCAAAAATATTGGTTTCCACAATTGCGTCAACTGGACAA
>JBEBBK010000089.1:0-5436 GCA_041158405.1 Pseudomonadota bacterium | reverse complement strand
CGGAATGTAGCCGTAATTACAGGGGTAGTGCATGGCTGTGCCCATAAAGCGATCGACAAAAATTGCGCCCGTTTCTTTATCTACCTCGTATTTTATTGGATCCGCATTCATCGGAATTTCAATAATTACATTGAAATGCTCAGGTATATTTTTGCCTGGTTTTACGTTGTCAAGACTCATACAAACTCCAAATAATTATTAGTGGATACCCTAATCTTAACAAAGAGACAAAGCGCTCTTTCTGTTACATACTATTTGTTATGCATTTTGATTCGGTGATTCTAAGAATTTAGAGTCTATTGGGTAATCAAAAGTGCAAATTAACGTCGTATAAACAAAGGGATTTCAGGATGGATAATGTAACGCTCGGTCTCTACTTTGCCTTGGCATGCGGCTTAGTCGCCGTAATTTACGGGTTTGGTGTGCGAAGCTGGATCTTAAAGCAAAGCACTGGGAACGCCAAAATGGTCGAAATTGCTCAGGCAATCGAGCAGGGCGCAGCCGCTTATTTATCTCGCCAGTACAAAACAATCGCGGTAGTCGGTTTAATCCTGACTATATTAATTGGCCTCTTTTTGGATATCGCAACGGCCCTTGGTTTTGTCATTGGGTCGGTTTTGTCCGGCGCTTGCGGCTTTATTGGTATGAATGTTTCGGTCAAAGCCAACGTACGTACTGCACAGGCCGCCACCATTGGTATGAATGAGGCGCTGAATGTGGCGTTTAAAGGCGGCGCCATTACTGGAATGCTGGTTGTTGGCTTGGGCTTGCTTGGTGTTGGTGTCTTTTTCTGGGTTTTAGCGTCGACCGGCGATGTCCGTGAACTTTCGGATGTGTTGCATCCACTCATTGGCTTGGCTTTTGGCTCGTCCTTGATTTCCATTTTTGCTCGCCTTGGGGGTGGTATTTTCACTAAAGGGGCTGATGTGGGCGCCGACTTGGTTGGCAAAGTAGAAGCAGGTATCCCTGAAGATGATCCCAGAAATCCTGCAGTGATCGCAGACAACGTGGGTGATAACGTAGGCGATTGCGCTGGTATGGCAGCCGACTTATTTGAGACCTACGCAGTGACCTTGATCGCCACGATGGTGCTTGGCGCAATCGTAGTTACTGGCGCCCCCATCGAAGCGGTAATTTATCCATTGGTTCTTGGCGGCATCTCTATTCTGGCATCCATTGTGGGTTGCTCGTTTGTCAAAGCCACTCCTGGTATGAAAAATGTCATGCCAGCCTTGTACAAAGGATTAGTGATTGCAGGTGGACTTTCTTTAGTGGCTTTTTACTTTGCAACGAACTGGATTATTCCAGACGATGCCTTAGGAATGCCAGGTAGTCAGTGGCGCTTATTCGCATCAACCGTCGTGGGACTTGCCTTAACGGCCGGTTTAGTTTGGATTACGGAGTACTACACCGGTACCCAATTTGCACCCGTGAAGCATATCGCTGAGGCTTCAACAAAAGGCCATGGCACGAATATCATTGCTGGCTTGGGCGTTTCGATGCGCTCCACCGCGTATCCGGTTTTATTCGTTTGCGCCGCTATTTACCTTGCCTATTGGTTTGCTGGCATTTACGGAATTGCCGTCGCTGCAACAGCAATGCTATCCATGGCTGGAATTGTGGTGGCTTTGGATGCGTACGGTCCAATTACAGATAATGCGGGTGGTATTGCTGAGATGGCTGGTATGCCGCAGTCTGTTCGCGACATTACCGATCCATTGGATGCGGTGGGTAATACAACGAAAGCAGTGACCAAGGGATATGCCATCGGCTCAGCCGGTTTAGCCGCGCTGGTACTTTTTGCTGATTACACCAATGCACTTGCCTTAAGTGGTCAGAGTGTCAGCTTCGATCTCTCCAATCACATGGTCATTATTGGATTATTTATTGGAGGCATGATTCCATTTCTATTTGGCGCAATGGCAATGGAAGCTGTCGGCCGCTGCGCAGGAGCAGTAGTAGAAGAGGTGCGTCGTCAGTTCCGCGATATTCCAGGAATCATGGACGGTACCGGTAAGCCTGAATACGGAACAGCAGTAGACATGCTGACCACGGCTGCAATTAAAGAAATGATTATTCCCTCGCTGTTGCCAGTGATTATTCCGATCTTGGTGGGATTATTGCTGGGCCCCGCGGCACTCGGCGGCTTACTCATGGGTACGATTGTGACGGGTTTATTTGTCGCTATTTCGATGTGTACCGGTGGCGGTGCTTGGGATAACGCCAAAAAGTACATTGAGGAAGGCCATCACGGCGGCAAGGGATCCGAGGCCCACAAAGCCGCGGTAACGGGCGATACGGTAGGAGACCCCTACAAAGATACGGCTGGACCGGCGATTAATCCGCTGATTAAGATTATTAACATTGTTGCTTTGTTAATTGTTCCATTACTACCAGTGATGGGGTAATCGCCCGAATGATCGGCAATTAAAAAAGTCGACAAGAAAAAACGCCCATGATGTGGGCGTTTTTTTTGATCGATTGCTTACAATCTATTCGAGTGTTTCTAAATAGCGCTGTGCATCTAGGGCTGCCATACAGCCAGTACCTGCGCTAGTAATAGCTTGGCGGTAAATGTGGTCTTGCACGTCGCCGGCAGCAAACACGCCTTGAATATTGGTGGCGGTTGCGTTGCCAGCTAATCCAGATTGGGTCTTAATGTAACCGCCTTCCATATCGAGCTGACCTACAAATAATTCCGTATTGGGCTTGTGGCCGATCGCAATAAATGCACCCATTACAGGGATGTCTTCCTTGCTGCCGTCCTGCTTGGCAATGCGAACGCCGGTAACGCCTTTTTCGTCACCCAAGACTTCGTCTAAGGTGGCGTTGAGTTTGAGCTCGACTTTACCCTCGGCTACTTTGGCCATTAGGCGGTCAATTAAAATGGGTTCGGAGCGGAATTTATCGCGGCGATGAATCACCGTGACCTTGCGAGCAATGCCAGTAAGGTAGAGCGCCTCTTCAACGGCAGTGTTACCACCACCAACTACGCACACATCTTGGTTGCGATAAAAGAAGCCATCGCAGGTAGCGCAACCAGAAACGCCGCGGCCCATAAAGGCCTCTTCGCTGGGTAAGCCGAGGTATTGGGCCGATGCCCCGGTAGAGATAATCAAGGCGTCGCAGGTATACGTACCCGAATCACCGACCAGGCGAATCGGTTTTTCAGAAAGGGCTGCGGTATGGATGTGATCAAAAATGATTTCAGTATTAAAGCGCTCGGCGTGCTTTAAAAAACGATCCATGAGTTCAGGCCCTTGGACCCCATCCGGATCGGCTGGCCAGTTTTCTACGTCGGTCGTCGTCATCAGTTGACCGCCTTGGGCCATTCCGGTGATGAGGGTGGGTTGTAAATTGGCGCGGGCAGCATAGACTGCGGCGCTGTAGCCTGCGGGGCCAGAGCCCAGAATCAGGACTTTGCTGTGTTTCGGAGTAGTAGTCATGGCCTAATTATAGGATTGCTTGATTACAATCAGGGAACATGGCTAAATCGATCCAATCCACCAGTAAATCCAAGCTACCGCCCCAGAATAGCGGGCAGGGACGAATGCCCCGCCTTTTTCTCGAAATCCGCTGGTTTTTGACCCTGGGACTATGCCTAGCCTTGCTCGCGGTCTTAATAACCTATTCCAAGTCCGATCCCGCCTGGTCGCATGCCAGTTTTGAGGCGCCCAGCAATATTGGTGGTCGTTTTGGGGCATGGACTGCGGATTTATTACTCTATATTTTTGGAGTGTCTGCCTTTTGGTGGATTGTGCTCTTTGGGCGCCGCGTGATCACCGGTTGGCGTGAACTGTGGAGCGTTCCATTGCCACCTGACCCGGATGCTAAGCCCGATTCGCTGTTCGTGCGTTGGCTCGGTTTTGGATTAACCCTGTGCTCGAGTATGGGTCTTGAGTCGATTCGCTTGCATTCCTTGGCGATACCCTTGCCACGACCCCCGGGCGGCATCTTGGGCGAGTTAATTGGCGATCCGTTGGTGATGGCCCTTGGCTTTACTGGATCGACTGTATTGCTGTTATTTGGTCTGTTTGTTGGCCTCTCCTTGTTTTTACGCTTCTCTTGGTTAAATGTTGCCGAGCAGGTAGGTCGATCCCTGGAGATTGCTTATCGCCGCCTGCGCGAGCGTCGCGAACGCGTTGAAGACTTCAAGATCGGCGAGCAAGCCGCGGAAGAGCGTGAAGAGTTTGTCGAAGAGTTCCGTGGCCGTGTTGAGATTGCTCCTGCAGTCCAAATTGTGCGAGCGCCCTTGCAGATTGCCAAGAGTGTGCGAGTCGAGCGCGAGAAACAGCAACCCCTGTTTGTTGATATTCCCGATTCAGAATTACCGCCCTTATCTTTATTGGATGAGGTGCCCGAGGTGAAGGAAACGATTTCTGCCGACATCTTGGAATTTACATCGCGTCTCATTGAGCGCAAGCTGGATGAATTCGGTGTTGAAGTCAAAGTAATTGCAGCCTACCCAGGCCCAGTTGTAACCCGTTATGAAATCGAGCCAGCCATTGGTGTCAAAGGCAGTCAGATTGTCAATTTGTCACGCGATCTATCGCGATCATTAGGCCTAGTGAGCTTACGCGTAGTGGAGACCATTCCCGGCAAAACCTGCATGGCTTTGGAGCTCCCTAACCCTAGCCGCCAATCGGTTTACCTTTCGGAAATTTTGAGCTCACAGGTATACAACGACAATCATTCCCTGTTGACCTTAGCCTTGGGTAAAGATATTTCTGGCAGCCCGATGGTGGCTGATTTGGCGAAGATGCCGCATTGCCTCGTGGCGGGTACTACTGGTGCCGGTAAATCGGTTGGTATTAATGCGATGATTTTATCGATCCTATTTAAAGCCAAGCCCGATGAAGTGCGCTTGATTATGATTGATCCCAAGATGCTAGAAATGGCGATGTACGAAAAGATCCCGCATTTGCTGTGTCCGGTTGTAACCGACATGAAGCAGGCCTACAACGCCCTCAATTGGGCAGTGAATGAGATGGAGCGTCGCTACAAACTCATGAGTAAGTTTGGCGTACGTAATTTAGCGGGCTTTAATAAAAAGATTCTCGAGGCAGAAGAGAAGGGTGAAAAACTCACCAACCCATTTAGCTTAACGCCGGATGATCCTGAGCCAATCTATAAAGCCCCCGTGATTGTGATTGTGATCGATGAGCTCGCTGACCTGATGATGGTATCTGGCAAAAAGATCGAAGAATTGATTGCGCGAATTGCACAAAAAGCCCGCGCAGCCGGCATCCATTTGGTTCTGGCCACACAACGCCCAAGCGTTGATGTCATTACGGGCTTGATCAAAGCCAACGTACCGACGCGAATTTCATTTCAGGTGAGCAGCAAAATTGATAGCCGTACCATCCTCGATCAACAGGGTGCCGAAGCCCTGCTGGGTATGGGTGACATGCTCTACATGGCGCCGGGTACTGGTTT
>JBEBBK010000088.1:0-5482 GCA_041158405.1 Pseudomonadota bacterium | reverse complement strand
CCGCGGGTTTGATCGCCCGTGCCGGGCGGCTCAATCTTAATGACGTCTGCGCCAAGATCAGCCAAGAGCATGCAGCAGTATGGTCCTGCCATCACTTGACTGACATCCAAGACGCGAACCCCAGCAAGTGGTAGCGGTCGATTGGCAGCCTGCAGTGGCTTATTTACCTGTTGCGGGGAATTTGTCATGGTCTCGCTTACGTATACCGGTTCTTTTGTATTTAGAATGAACCAATCGTCTAATATAAATCATTTATGAGCTCAACTACGTCACCCTCCTCCATTCCCAAAGTAGCGCAAGTCCTCTTCACGGTTGATAAAGGCATTGCACACATTACGTTTGATCATGTGGCCGCGCGCAATGCCATGACCGTGCATATGTATGAGCGTCTGCGCAGCGTCTGTCTCGAAATTGCTCAAACGCCGAGCATTCGGGTAGCGGTGCTGCGCGGCGCAGGCGGTCAAGCCTTTGTTTCTGGCAGCGATATTGCGCAGTTCAGTAGCTTTACCAATGGGGATGACGGCATCGCTTATGAGGCGTCGATTGATACCTACTTTGCGCCCCTGATTGATTTGCCGATTCCGACGATTGCGGTAGTGGATGGCTTAGCCGTTGGCGGCGGTCTTGCAATTGCCAGTTGCTGCGATTTTCGGATTGCCACGCACGATGCCCGTTTTGGCGTCCCAATCGCCCGCACGCTCGGAAATTGCCTGTCGGCCGGCAATGTGGCTTGGCTAATCCAGCACCTCGGGGTTGGTATTGTCAAACGCATGCTTTTACTGGCGGAGCTTGTGCCAGCAAGTGAATTACTCGCAAATGGATTCATTCTTAAAACCTACTCGACCGAAGACATCGATGGCGCTGCAAGCACTCTAGCCAGCAGGCTCAGCTCGCTTGCCCCCGTGACCCAAAAAGTATCCAAAGCAATCATTCACCGTATCCTTCGGAGCCAATTGCCCAATTGCGATGACTTGGTACGGGAATGCTATGGCAGCGCCGACTTCAAAACGGGTGTAAATGCCTTTTTAAGTGGAATACCCCCTAAGTGGGAAGGTAAATAGATTTAGACCGTCAGTCCGGGCCCAGCCCCAGTCGCCTTCGCTAGGGGTAAACCGCTATATGGTTTGGGGGGAAATCAATGAAAAATAGCATTCTGTTACAAAAAAAATAATAAGGCGGAAGACCGCTAGGGTGAGACTAAAACTGCAATGAGGTATGGGGCTGATTGACCTTTGTCACTTTTTTATTGTTGATTCTCCGCTAGACTGCTTTCGTTCGATGAACTGCTTTAATGCTTTGAGAAGCGCCGTATTTCGTTTGAGCCAATTTTTTTTAAAAAGAAGGAAGAAGAATAATGATCAAAAACGCATTGATTAAGAAGTTACTAAAGACCGCTCTTTGCATGTCCTTGGTAACAGGCACCGCAGCAATCGCACAAGAATGGCCAAACAAGCCCATTACATTCCTGAACCCATTCCCAGCCGGTGGCGGTACTGATGCGTTTGCACGTCCTTTAGCTGCACAGCTCACAGAGCAACTTGGCAGACAAGTGATCATTGACAATCGTGGCGGAGCTGGCGGTACAGTGGGTGCTTCTGCAGCTGCAAAGGCAGCACCAGACGGTTACAACTGGTTTGTGGGCGCAACGCACCACACCATCGCCCCTTCGATGTATAAGAATTTGGACTATGACATTGAGAAGAGCTTTATTCCAGTGGCAATGCTTGCGAACGTGCCTCAGGTCTTGGTTGTAAACCCACAAAAAGTAAGCGCCCGTAACGCGAAAGAATTTGTCGATCTGATGAAAAAGAATCCCGGCAAATACAACTTTGCAAGCGCAGGTAGCGGAACCGTTCACCATTTGGCTGGTGAGCTCTATAAGATTCAAACGGGTACCTTTATTACCCACATCCCATACCGCGGCGCAGGTCCTGCAATGAGCGATTTGTTAGCGGGTCAGGTTGATCTCGAGTTTGATGGCTTAGCAACGTCAGCGCCGCAAATCAATGCGGGTAAATTGGTTGCGATTGCGGTTGCATCGAAGACTCGCAATGCAGCCATTCCAAATGTACCTACCTTTGTAGAGGCCGGCATGCCAGACTATATTGTGTCAACCTGGTATTCGCTGTTCGCCCCACGCGGCACACCAAAACCCATTGTTGACAAGATGATTGCTGAAGTTCAAAAAGCCCTCAACACACCAAAGCTCAAAGCAATCTGGGCTGCGAACGGCTCGGAAATTCCTAATCTCTACGGTGAAGAATTCGGCAAAGAAGTCAGCGCAAACGTGAAGCGCTGGGCTGCTGTTGTTGCTAAATCTGGTGCAAAATTGGATTAATCTGATCGCTTAAATTAATTTGGTTTACCTCGAATCACCATCGGGCCGCTGACAAACAGCGGCCCGATGCATTTAGAGGTCGCTGTACAGCAAAACCCCTCAAGTGATTGGTTTAGGCATAGTGTGCTATTCTGCGTACTCGAGGAATTTTCCTCTCGCGCTCGAAGAGCCAGATCGCCTAGAAGCACTTAAGGGATCCATTCTGAAAACGCCAGTCGTTTCAGCTCCACATCCTTCTTTCTGATTTCCTGTTTTGTTCTTCCTGTTTTTTTAATTTGTTTTATTTTGGTATTGGTTTTCATGTTATTCACTGAACTCGGTTTATCCGACCCTATCCTTTTGGCCATCAAAGAGCATGGCTACACCACCCCAACTCCAATTCAAAGCCAATCGATCCCCGCGGTTCTAAAAGGCGGCGACCTATTGGCAGCAGCCCAAACGGGTACCGGCAAAACCGCAGGCTTTACCTTGCCTATTTTGCAACGTCTAATAACTGGAGCGCCGCCAGCACCTGGTGCGCGTCGCGCTATACGCGCACTGATCTTGACACCGACCCGTGAGTTGGCTGCGCAGGTACATGAATCCGTCATGACCTACGGTAAGTACACCAAACTCAAATCCGCCGTTATTTTTGGCGGCGTTGGCCCCAACCCGCAACTCAAAGCCATCCAAAGTGGTCTCGATATCTTGGTGGCGACGCCCGGCCGTTTATTGGATTTTATGGGCCAGAATGCAGTCTCACTTAAAGGCGTTGAGATTCTTGTTTTGGATGAGGCAGATCGCATGCTGGACATGGGATTTTTGCGCGACATTAAGAAAATATTGGCAGCCTTACCGCAGCAACGCCAAAACTTACTCTTCTCCGCCACCTTCTCAACCGAGATTAAATCCTTGGCCGATGGCCTACTCAATTCGCCGGCCCTGATTGAGGTGGCACGCAGCAATAGCACCAACGATGCCATCGCTCAAAAAATTCATCCGGTAGACCGCACTGCCAAGCACCCTTTGTTAGCGCACTTAATTAAGTCGAACCAATGGGAACAGGTGTTGGTCTTCACACGGACCAAGCATGGCGCCAATAAACTAGTAACGCAATTAGAAAAGGATGGTATTACTTGCATGGCCATCCATGGCAATAAAAGCCAATCCGCTAGAACCAAGGCCTTGGCTGACTTTAAGGCCGGCAAGTTAACGGCGTTAATCGCCACCGACATTGCTGCCCGCGGCATTGATATTGATCAGCTGCCCCACGTTGTTAACTATGACTTGCCTAATGTGCCAGAAGATTACGTCCACCGCATTGGCCGTACTGGCCGCGCTGGCTCGAATGGCGTTGCAGTTTCACTCGTGTGCGTCGATGAGCATCAAATGCTGCGTGATATTGAGCGACTCATCAAACAAAACTTACCGCAGGAAGTGATCGCTGGATTTGAGCCGGATCCACATGCCAAGCCTCAGCCCATTCAGTTGCGTAGCGGCCAGGGGCAAGGACAAGGCCAGCGGCATGGTCGAGGTCAGGGGCAGGCAAGCAAAAAACAATCGGCTGGCTCATCAAGGCCGAGTAATGCACCACGCCGCCCGCAATCGAGGCCAGCACGCAAAGCTACTTAAGTATCTAAGCCGCGCAGCAGTTGAAAAATTTCGCGGTAGGCTTTGGGGGGCTTATTTAACTCCTTTTCTTTTCGCGCATTGCGAATCAGCGTTCGGATGTTTTGCACGTCCAGGTCCGGAAAGCGCTCAATCAGCTGAGTGAAAGCAGTGTCGTCGGCAATGAGTCGATCGCGCAGCGCTTCGAGCTGATGTAACTTTGCTGTCTCGACTTTTCCAGGGCCTTCAATAATTTCCAGGCGCTTTTCAATTGCAGCAATTTCCTCTGCATCGAGTGCGCGCATCAATTTGCCGAGATACTGCTTATGGCGCCGCAGGGCTTCAAATGTTTTAATCTTTTGGGTTTGCGCAATCGCATCGCGAATATTTTCTTCGAGCGGAACGCTCTTGAGTGCATCGCTGCTTAATTTAGACAACACTTCGGCCAATTTTTGACGCTCGGTCATCTCGCGTTTTAACTCTGACTTACTCGGACCTAGATCGTCTTCTTCGGGTTTAAATGACATAAAGCATATTTTAGTCGCAATCTAAGCTTGCAATGCCAGCAGAATCCTCAAACCTTTGGCTTAGACAATTTATTGAGGGAGATCAAATCACGCACGTGGTGCGCTACCAATAGCTGGTGTTCGCTGCGTGGTAGGCAGTGATTAGTTGTGTTTCCTATTCAATTCATCAGCAATACGGTCATGCCTGCATTGCCTATCTTAAACTGACTTAAGTGCTGCTTGAGGCTGGCGCGGCGTTTAATTACTGCCTGGTAGCCACTGCTGCCAAGCGCTAGATCCTCGCCAAAATAGTACTCGTCTACCCGATCAGAAAAATAATTGTTTTCAAGGGCATCGCGAACCACCCATTTAATCTTGCCGCCAGAGCCACTCGAGCCATAGCCATGGATCACGATTAAAGCCCGAATACCAGCCTCGCTGGCAGCGCGTACCTGCTGAGTCAGGCGCTCAAGGGCCTCTTCTGCCGTTGGGCCGCCCGCCTCTAAGTTAATGACGACGGTATCGGTGAGGGCCCGCGGTAAATCCGGGCTGCCGCAATGCTTGCAATTACCTGTCAATGGTCGGGGATTGCCGCATTCGAGGCATTCTGCAGGCAGCGTCCGCTGAATTTTAGGCATTGGGGCACTATACCGAAGGAAACGGGCTTGAAGAGGAAAAGAAGAAGGGGTGAGCCAAACTGACTCACCCCTTCGTGGACCTTGCTATCTAGCCTAGCTTAGGCCAATTTGCTGCTTATTCCCAGCCACCACCCAAAATTGAGTGCTTCTTGTACTGCTCTTTCGCCTCGGCGGAAGATTCTTGCAAGATTGCAACTAAGTTGCTGAATTTATTGATAATTTCTGATAGAAATGATGTGTTTAATGCAATTTTTACTGAAGGATTTGCGATGGTCTGATTCATATACTGCTCCGATTTAAGGGTTAATATCTAAGGGTTAATACTTAGATCATACCTGATTTCGTTGCAGCGCGTCAGACTACGATGATTTTGCCAAGGGTAGGTTAAACAGCAGGTTTTGGGGCTTTAACTT
>JBEBBK010000087.1:0-5522 GCA_041158405.1 Pseudomonadota bacterium | reverse complement strand
TGGGTGTTTTTACCGTCATGTCATTCTTTCCATGGATTTGAAGCACTATTGCCTCATTCTGCCAAAGTTTTATTGCTATTCACTGCTGTTTTACTACCAATTTGTCACATCAAGCGCAATCAGCCCTGTGGCGGCGGATTGTACTACGCCAAACACCCTTCTAGTCCTGCCATTAGGGTATCTTTGGGTAAATCAATGCCAATAAAGACCATACGGGTTTGCTTGGGCTCCGCGCCCCAAAGACCGGCCATATCACTGCCCATCATTTGATGTACCCCCTGAAACACCACTTTTCGCTTGCTGCCTTTCACGTACAGAACCCCTTTGTAGCGCAGCATCTTTTCACCAAAGACCTCCAAAATACCACCCAAGAAGTCTTCCAACTTGTTGTGGTCAAAGGGGCGATCGCTCCTAAATACAAATGACTGAATGCGATCGGTATGTCCGTGGTGCCCATGGTGTTGGTGCGCATCGTGGCTGTGATCGTGTCCGCAGGTGGCATGATCATGGTCATGGCTGTGGTCATGTCCGCAATCGTCGTGATTGTGGTCTTCCTGTTCTAAAAAGTGGGGGTCAATGTCTAACTTGGCATTGAGATTGAACCCCTTTAGATCGAGGACTTCATTGAGTGGCACCACCCCCTTGGTAATCGCCTTAATTGGCGCGCGGGGGTTCATGTGCATCAGTCGTGCGCGCAGTGCCGCGACTTCGGCATCCGTTACGAGATCCGTCTTGGTAATAAAAATTTGGTCGGCAAAGCCAACTTGACGCTGCGCCTCCTCATGCTCGCTGAGTTGCTGCTGACCATGCTTGGCATCCACCAACGTAACAATCGCATCGAGCACATAGTGGTCCGCTACGTCGTCATCCATAAAGAAGGTTTGTGCCACTGGACCAGGATTAGCAACCCCCGTGGTTTCGATCACCACCCGCTCAAACTGAATTTTTTTATCGCGGCGCTGCTCCCAAAGTTGATTCAGGGCCTCCACCAAATCACCCCGAATCGTGCAGCAAATGCAGCCATTGCTCATTTGCACAATTTGTTCTTGGCTTTCTTGGACCAAGATATCGTTATCGATATTCTCTTCGCCAAACTCGTTTTCAATCACCGCAATTTTTTTGCCGTGTTGCGCCGTCAAGATGTGCTTTAAAAGCGTAGTTTTGCCGCTTCCGAGGAAGCCGGTCAGAATGGTTACGGGAATTAATGCCATGATCGTGTTGCTTTCGCTATGTCGGATGCCGTTTTAAAAAGTGGATTTGCGCAAGTGAATGGTGACTAACCCGTCATCTTACCGAGTTCTGCGAGCCTCTTGGCTTAGATTTACTTTACCCGTCCTGCCTTCGCGCGAGGATGCGCTAAATCATAGGCTTGCGCGAGGTGCTGAAAATCCAAAGCGGTATAAATTTGGGTACTGGCAATGCTGGCATGCCCCAGCATTTCCTGAACCGCCCGAAGATCATGGGACGACTGTAGGACGTGGCTAGCAAAGCTATGCCGCATCATGTGTGGGTGTACATGGGTTGGTAGGCCGGCGCGGATCGCTAAGCTGCGCAAGCGTGCCTGAACGGTTCTGGGCGATAGGCGCGTGTTGCTGCCACTCAAAAACAGTGCGGGCGAAGCCTGAGCAGGGTACAGATACTGTCGCATTTCTAACCATGCCCTGAGCGAGGTCATCGCAGCCGTTCCAACTGGAACGCTCCTGCGCTTGCCGCCTTTACCTAGGACCGTCACCACCGCCGAATCCCAATCCAACCAACCCGCAGACTCGTATGCACGATCTTGACTGGGGGCTGCATCAATCCCTAAAAGCTCTGATAAGCGCAAGCCGGATGAATACAGCAACTCAATGATGGCGGCATCGCGGACCGTTTCTAAGCCTGGATTGGCCTTGGCCTCTTCGATCGATTGATTAATTAATGCCAGTGCTTGCTCAACAGATAAAGCCTTAGGAAGTGCGCGGGCTCGCTTGGGCGCCTTTACATCGTCCACGGGATTTGCTTTTAAAGTCGGCTGATCCTGCTTTTGAGATAACCAATCGTACCAACCCCGCCACGCCGATAAAGTACGTGCAATTGTCCTGGGTGATTTGCCTTTTGAGTGCAGGCGGGCTGCCCAGCGACGAATGTGGCCATTGGTAACTGCAGTTAAATCTAAGCCGTCCACTTGAGCAGACTGTTGCAACTCAGATAAATCGGCTCGATAGGCCTTAATGGTGTGCGGCGAAAGTTGCCGCAATACATGCAGCTCGTGCAGATACGCTTGCACTTGAGGGTGTAATTCAGCCGAGGGGGGCTTCATAGGCTCCAACTCGGTCTAAGGCGGCTGCAGTGAGCTGCGCAATCTGCTGCAGATAAAACGCGCCCATGTCCAAGGTAAAACGAGTGGCATCGTGACTTGCTAACAGCAGCACAGCAGGCGGATGGCCCTGCAAGGGCAGACCAATAGCCACCATACTTTGCCATGCGGCATCCAATGGAACTGCCTGCGTTAGCAGATCGATGCTCGATTTAGGTAACTCGGCAAGTGGGCCGCATAAGGGCTTTGCAACCCAGGGGGCATAGGCTGCATCCGGACTCAGAATGCGCACTGCATCCACTTCAAATACCGCTGCAAGACCGGCCGTAACAGCATTCTCTACATCTGCTTGATTGCTTGCTTTCATCAGCATCAGCAACCAGGCTACCAGGCCTTGTTGGGTTTTATCATTGCGGCTACCAAAATGCAGCATTTCGCTGAGGCGACGATTGAGTTCTGTATTTTGATTACGCAACAAGGACATTTGGCGCTCTTGCAAGGAGATAGCACGGTCTTCGTGTGGGTGCCTCAAGCGAATGTCATTTAACAGCTCAGCATAGCGTTCAAAAAATCCAGGGGTTGCACGTAGCCATTCGGCTACTAGCGCCTCTTGTTCTGCTTGGGTTGAATCAAGATCACTCATGCTTATTCCTAACTTAATTTTTTACGTAGCAATGCATTGACTTGCTGGGGATTTGCCTTGCCTTGTGAGGCCTTCATAACCTGCCCGACCAGTGCATTAAATGCTTTTTCCTTGCCAGCACGAAACTCATCAACAAATGCGCTGTTGGCCTGCATGACTTGGTCAATCAGGGCCTCGAGTTCACCACTATCGCTAATTTGCTTGAGGCCCTTTGACTCGATAATCGAATCCACGGTGCTCTTGAGTTGACCCTCTAGCGCTTCTTTCCATAAGTCCGCAAAGATATCTTTCGCAATCTTATTGGAGATGGTGCCGTCGGCTACTCGACTAAGCAATGGAGCCAGATGCGATGCATTTAAAGGTGAGTCGGCTGCCGTCATACCAGCCCGATTTAAGGTCGATGCAAAGTCACCCGTCATCCAGTTAGCCACTGCTTTTGCCAAGGGCTTGCCCAGTATCAACAGCAACTCCTCGAAGAGTGCTGCTGTAGCGCGATCTTGCGTTAATAACTGGGCATCGTAAAGACTCAAACCAAATGCATCTTGCCACTGCTGTTTAAGCTGCGCTGGCAAGGCTGGCATAGTAGAGCGAATGGACTCAATCCAGGCCGCATCAATCACGAGCGGCAACAAATCGGGGTCTGGGAAATAGCGGTAATCTTGCGCGTCTTCTTTGCTGCGCATGCTGCGCGTCTCTTGCTTGTCGGGATCATAGAGGCGCGTTTCTTGCACCACCGTTCCGCCGTCTTCGATTAACTCAATCTGCCGACGGACTTCGTATTGAATGGCCTCTTCTAAGAAGCGGAATGAGTTCAAGTTCTTAATTTCACAACGAGTGCCAAAAGCCTCCTGCCCTAGGGGGCGCACCGATACGTTGGCATCGCACCGAAAGGAGCCTTCTTGCATATTGCCATCGCATACCCCAAGCCAGACAACCAGGCTATGCAGGGTTTTTGCGTACGCCACTGCCTCAGCAGCGCTGCGCATGACTGGCTCAGTTACGATTTCCAAAAGCGGTGTGCCGGCGCGATTTAAATCAATGCCACTGGAGGGCTCACCATGCGGACCAATAAAATCCTCATGCACTGATTTACCAGCATCTTCTTCCAAATGGGCACGCGTTAACTCAATTACCTTCGTGGTGTCACCAACGACGATTTCGAGGTGACCGCCCAAGACGACTGGAATTTCATACTGGCTAATTTGGTAGCCCTTAGGAAGATCAGGATAAAAGTAATTTTTCCGCGCAAAGATGCTGACCGGCGCAATTGCCGCATCGATTGCCAAGCCGAACCGAATTGCATGCTCGACTGCTTGGCGATTTAAGACCGGCAGCACACCAGGCAAAGCCAAATCAACGGGGCATGCTTGCGTATTGACGCCCGCACCAAACTGCGTGCTTGCGCCACTGAAAATTTTGGATACGGTGCGCAGCTGGGTATGCGTCTCCAGACCAATCACAACCTCCCACTGCATTACAGCACCTCGCTGGGTTGGCGCAGGTGCCAATCGGTGGCCTGCTGAAACTGATGCGCTACTTGCAAGAGGCGCGCTTCTGAAAAATAATTTCCGATGAGCTGCATGCCAATCGGCAACTCTTGACTAAATCCACACGGCACGCTCATCGCTGGTAAACCAGCAAGGTTGGTGGACAAGGTATAAATATCAGCCAAGTACATCTGCAGCGGATCGCTTGATTTTTCACCAAACTTCCAAGCAACGTCTGGCGTGACCGGGCCCAAAATGACGTCGCACTGCCCAAACGCGGTTTGAAAATCAGCAGCGATGATGCGGCGAATGCGCTGAGCCTGTAAGTAATAGGCGTCGTAGTAACCATGCGATAAAACATAACTGCCAATTAGGATACGGCGCTTGACTTCCGATCCAAATCCTTCGGTCCGTGACTTTTTATACATCTCGGATAAATCACGGTATTCATTTGTACGATGGCCATAGCGAACGCCGTCAAAACGACTTAAATTACTTGATGCCTCGGCTGGTGCAAGCACGTAATAAACCGGAATCGAGAGTTTCGTTTTAGGCAGGCTGACCTCAACCAAGGTCGCGCCTAGGGCCTGCAATTGGTTTGCGCCCTCGCGCACGGACGTTGCGACCCCATCCGCTAAGCCCTCAGAGAAAAATTCGATGGGTAGGCCTACGCGCAATCCAGTTAAAGGCTTTGCTACTGTACCGCTATCCCATGCTGCATTTAAATACCGGCCATAGTCCTCGCCCGAATCGGCCAACGATGTTGAATCCCGTGGATCATGGTGCGACATTGCGCTTAGCAATAGAGCGCAGTCTTCAGCGGTTTTACCAATCGGACCTGCCTGATCCAAGGATGATGCGTAGGCAATCATGCCGTAGCGGGACACACGCCCGTAACTGGGCTTAATCCCGGTAAGGCCGCACAGGGCCGCTGGCTGACGAATCGAACCACCGGTATCGGTACCCGTTGCAATCGGAGCCAAGCCAGCCGCGACCGCGGCGGCAGAGCCGCCAGATGAGCCGCCAGCCACGCATGCTGAGTTCCATGGGTTAAGAACCGGACCAAAGGCGGAATTTTCATTGGAGGAGCCCATCG
>JBEBBK010000086.1:0-5593 GCA_041158405.1 Pseudomonadota bacterium | reverse complement strand
TGCTGGTATTCATTGGTAAGGTCCTTTGCAATTTTCGGCAAAAAATTGTTTAGGCTGCTCTGTCCCGTGCTTGTGGCCCGAGTTCGAACGGCGCTTGAACTGAATAAAAAACCGCTTCTTGGACGGTTCTCTAATCGGTGAACCTTCAATTGTAAAGCAATACCCTAAAATGGAGGCATTCTTCCTACACAAGGCCTTCCTGTTTTTGCATGGCATCTGCCCCCGAACTCGCTGATTTTCTCAGTAGCGTTGAAAAACGCGCATTCAAACAGGCTATTTATGCTGTGCGGGATGAGGACGCGGCATTGGACATCGTTCAGGACGCCATGATCAAGTTAGCCGAAAAATACGGGGATAAACCCAGCGCAGAACTACCCCTGCTCTTCACCCGCATTCTTCAAAACCGCATCCACGACTGGTTTCGGCGCCAAAAGGTCCGTAATGCCTGGGTTACCCTTTTCTCGAATATGGGTAAGAAATCGGATGAATCCGATGATTACGACCCTTTAGAGCATCTCCAAGCAGCTGATGACAGCCAAATTCACCAAGATGGTGCTCAAAAACTGGAGCAAAGCCAGCTTTTGCGTAGTCTAGAGGCTGAAATAGCAAAATTGCCAGCACGTCAACGAGAAGCCTTCCTAATGCGTTATTGGGATGAGCTAAGCATTGCAGAAACGGCCCAGATCATGGGGTGCAGAGAAGGAAGTGTCAAAACCCATTGCTCCAGAGCAACTCAAACTTTAGCTAATGCATTGAAAATAAAAGGAATTTCATTATGAACCGCGACCAAGACCCCCAATTAGAACTGGATCGGATTGGCAGTGCCGTGCGCGAATGCCTTGACAGCTCAACCGCGCAATTACCCAGCCGCGTGACCGATCGCCTGTATCTCGCACGCCTAGCGTCTATGGCAGCGCGCAAGCACGAATTCGTACCGCAATTGGAGCGTGTATTGCGTCCACAACTGGCCTTGAATCAGGGCGGTAATCGCAGTCAGCCCTCCTCCAATTGGAGTCGATTAAGTTGGTTTGCGCCGTTTATTGTCCTGGCCATGGGTTTATTGGCGATTGCTGAATGGCAGCAAGATGCGCGCATCAACGACATTGCCGCGGTCGACATTGCCCTTCTATCGGATGACGTTCCACCTGACGCTTATATGGATAGCGGTTTTCTGGCATTCTTAAAACTCAGTAGCAATGCCAAGCGAGAACTCGAAGCAAGTAGCTCCGAAAAGGCTGACGTTGTAGTCGACCCATCCTAACTGAGGACCGAAATAGATAACCATGCTGTCCAAACGCCTCCCGCACACGCAATCTGCACTTGCTGCAAAGCAAGGTGCATGGGGTGCGAGCATGGGCGCACTTCTTCTTGTCTTTAGCCTGCTGGCGACTAACCCCGCAAATGAAGTAGCAGCGCAAACTAAACAGCCATCCGCAGCCAGTGCCCCAAAACACAGCGGGAATTGGGATGACTTAAGCGCAGTACAACAAAAGATCTTAGCCCCGCTGGAAGAAGATTGGAGCTACCTCTCGAAAGAGCGCCGGCAAAAGTGGATTCAGGTTGCCAATCTTTACCCCAAGATGAAGCGGGCCGATCAGGACCGCTTGCAGTCGCGCATGAACGAGTGGTCCAAACTCTCGCAAAAAGATCGCCGCATCGCGCGCGACAATTACCTCAGCAGCTTGCGCTTCCCTGCGGAAGAAAAAGCCTCCGCATGGCAGGCCTACCAACAACTCAGTCCAGAAGATAAGAAAAAATTGGCGGCCAAAGAAGACAATAAGAAAAAGCCGACTGCTGCTAACTCGCCTACGCTGCAAAATCGTCCGAACCCAGCGCCTACCGTAACGCCGGCTGCTGCGCCCAATAAAGACGATGGTGCATGAGCCAATCCCCTTTGGACAGCACTAGCAGTTCCGTTGACACCCCACTGACTGCCTTACCCTCACCCGGCTTTTGGAAGCGGGTCTTTTGCATTCTCTACGAGCAACTGATTCTGTTGGGCGTGATTGCCTTGCTCTTCTTGTTACCTAATCTCGTACTGGGCATTGTGTTTGGAATCTCGCTTCCCAGCTGGTTAACGTTTTTCTATTTATACGCCGTGCTGGCTCTGTATTTTGTTTGGTACTGGACGCATACTGGCCAAACCTTAGCAATGCAAACCTGGCGTGTGAAGTTAGTGAACGTCTCTGGTGCCCGCCTCACCCGCAGGCAAGCTCTCTGGCGCTACGTCTACGGCTCGCTGTGGCTGGTGCCTTGCATCCTGATTCAAGCGAGTGCAGAACTGCAAAAGTGGGGAATCATTGGTCTGCTCTTTGCAGTCTCCCTGTTTCTCTGGCCGCTGTCGATTTACTTGGACCCGCGTCACCGCCAAACTATTCCCGATCGGCTAGGTAAAACAAAATTAATTACCTTGCCTAAGATGGAGAAGCGAAAGTAAAGCTGCTGCGCGTGATTCTTTACAAGTAGCCTACGCTTCTCTCAAACAGTCAATTGCGGTAGCCCGCTGGATCTTCCGTTGGAATTGGTAGCCCGCAATCGCGCAAGCGACCAGTCCAAATGCAACGCCCATCGCAATCGACGATGCAAAGGAATTGAATTCAATTTCAAGCACAAAGTGTCCCAATGCCCACGCGGCCATCGCAGCGGCAAATCCGCCCAAGAGGCCAGCCAATCCACCCACAATCGCCAATTCAATACTTGCAATGGCGGCCAGCGTAGGACTCGAAGCCCCAACTGCTTTGAGGAGTGCCGCATCCCGAAAGCGCTCGTCTTGCGTTGCGGAAATCGCCGCAAACAAAACCAAGATGGCTGCGGCAATCGTGAAGGTAAACAAGAGGCCCAAGGCTGCGCCTAAACGATTTAATACATCCTGAATTTGTTGCAAAGAATTCGCTACATCCACTACGGTGATGTTGGGATAACGCTGGGTTAAGCGAAAGTCCATTACCTCGATGTTCGGCGGCTGGTAATACGCGGTAATCCACGACTGCGGCAAGTCCTGCAAGAGTACTGGCGGCATGATCACAAAGAAATTCACCCGCATCGAACCCCACTCCAATGTACGTAAGGAGGTGATTTCAGCGCTGACGGTCTCGCCGGCAATCTCAAACGCCAATCGATCGCCCAGTTTTAATCCGAGGGCTTTAGCAATACCGGTCTCAACGGACATTTGGGGTTCATTTTGTTTAAACCAGTTGCCAGCTACCACTTGATTGCCGCCCGGTAAATCCATGGTGTAAGACAGATTAAATTCGCGATCCACTAAACGGCGGGCATTGTCTTTGCTGTAATCGTTTGGCATCACTGGCCGATTATTGATCTCAATTAATCGCCCGCGTACCATCGGATATAAATCCGGCTTACCGAGCCCAGCCACAGCAAGGTCTTGCGTTAAGGCATCGCGTTGATCATTCTGAATATTGATCACAAAGCGGTTTGGTGCGTCAACTGGCACATTGCCTTGCCAGGTTTTGAGTAAATCCTGTCGTAACAGCAAGATGATGAGAAGAGCCATCAAAGCAATTGCGAGAGCAGTGATTTGCATTACAGCGAAGGCAGGGCTACGCGCCTGCGCACGCAATGCAAAACGGCCTGCAAATCCAAGGTGGCTTAGTGTTCCATTTACTGAAGAACGCGCCAATAGCTTAAGAGCAACCCATGACAGGAGTGCAAACACCGCAATCGCACCGCCAAAACTCAAACCAACCCAACTGGCCAATTTCCAATCGCGCGCTGCCCACAGCAACAAGACAGCAAAACTCAGGAACCCCAATAAAGCGACCCAGCGCGCTGCAACCGGAACTCCGCTTAATTCACGGCGGACCAAGCGTACTGGTGAAATCTGCACCAAGGTGAGCAATGGGGGTCCTGCAAAACCCAATAACAAAAACCAGGAGAGCAGCGCACTCCATAGCACTGGCCACAACGATGGCGGCGGTAAGTCGGCCAACAATAAATTACCCAAGAACCACATCAGTCCATACTGAATCAGCCAACCCACGGCAATTCCGAATGCAGCAGCCACTAAACCCAATAAGGTCAGTGTTTTTAGTTGCTGGCGCAGGATCGTACCTTGAGTGGCGCCAAGGCATTTCATTACCGCACACACATTGGCCTGTCGGACCACGTAACGGCGCGCAGCCAAAGCAATCGCCACTGCAGAGACCATGGCAGTTAACAATGCAATCAAGGATAAAAAACGCTCAGCCCGATCGAGCGTTTTGCGCATCACCGGCTGACCCGTCTCAAGGGTTTCAATGCGCATGCCGCGAAGCTGATCGGCCTCCATTGCGTTCACAACCCAGTTTTGATAATCGGCAACGGCTGCATTGGATCCGGCTATCAGCAAGCGGTAAGTCACGCGACTCCCCAAGCCAAGCAAGTCCGTCTTGGGCAAGTCTTCTAAAGCGATCATGACCCGCGGGGCAAAGTTCATAAACGCAGCGCCGCGATCGAGTTCACGCAGCAAGACGGCATCGATACGCAGGCGTGCCTGCCCTAATGCAAGGGTATCGCCAATCTTGGCTTGCAAGACTTCGAGCAAGGCTGGGTCAACCCAGGCATTACCGGGTGCCGGGCCATTACTACTGTTCACTTTCTCTTTGTCCTGAAGATTGGCACTGCGACTAATTTGCAACTCCCCGCGTAAGGGGTAGTCGCTACTTACCGATTTGAGTGACGATAACTTACCCCGCTCACCCACGGTTGCCATGCTCGGGAATACCACCGTTTGTGCAATCGATAGCTTGCGGTCTTTGGCTACCTCTATAAATCGCGCTGGAATGGGCTGATCGGCAGCAATCAATAAATCGGCTGCTAGCAATTGGCGTGCATCAAACTCAAACGCCCGTTGCATCCGGTCGGCTAAAAAGCCGACACTAGAAAGAGCTGCAACCGACAGGCTGAGTGCAATCCCGAGCCATAGTAATTCGGGCGACTGCAGGTCTCGCCTAAACCACCTCCATGCCTGCTGAATCACGACTCGCTCAAATCCCCTGAATCTGTCCGCCATCCACGCGAATGACAGAGCCGGTAATGTAAGAGGCATTGGCGCTAGCCAAGAATGCAGCAGTATCGCCATACTCTTTTGGATCGCCATAGCGTCCAGCTGGTATCAATTTAATACTCGCAGCCACCGCCGCCTCATATGGCACATTCTCACGCTTCGCCCGCGCTTCATCCAGTTGCCGCAAGCGATCCGTTGCTACCCGGCCCGGCATGATGACATTGACCGTCACGCCCTCTCTCGCCACTTCGGTAGCCAAAGTCTTAGACCAGGCTAGTAAGGATGCGCGTAGGGTATTGGAGATCGCTAAATTTTTAATCGGAGCAATCGCGCCCGATGTAGTGCTCGTAATAATACGGCCCCAAGCACGCTGACGCATGCCGGGTAGTACACGATCGGTAATGGCAATGAGTGAAAGCACCATGTCATTAAAACTCTTTGCCCACAAGAGTGGGTCTTGACCCGCCGCTGGCGTTGGCGCAGGACCGCCGGTATTGTTGATCAAGATATCTATCGGACCAAAAGCCGCTTCTACTTTAGAAACGTGCGCATCGATGACCGATAGATCGGAAAGATCCCAACTGAGCG
>JBEBBK010000085.1:0-5607 GCA_041158405.1 Pseudomonadota bacterium | reverse complement strand
GGCAGACCTCTAAGAGGCGCAAGGTCTGGGATTCCACGCCATTAGCGGCATCAATCACCATGAGCGCGGAGTCCACTGCAGTTAATACGCGGTAGGTGTCTTCAGAAAAGTCTTGGTGCCCTGGGGTATCAAGCAAGTTAATGATGCAATCGCGGTATTCCATTTGCATCACGGAGCTGGCAACCGAGATGCCGCGTTGTTTTTCAATTTCCATCCAGTCCGAGGTTGCATGGCGACTCGCTTTGCGGGCCTTGACACTCCCTGCAATTTGGATTGCGCCAGCGTACAACAATAGCTTTTCGGTCAGCGTCGTTTTACCAGCATCTGGGTGGGAGATGATGGCAAAGCTGCGGCGACGAAGGACTTCTTGGCCTGGGGATTGGGACTGCTGTGGATCGATGGTTGTTCTACTTATGGTCTACGTTATGACGCAATTATAAGCGGCAGGGTTGACTAGCTTGGTTAGAAGCGTTCTTCTGGACGCAAAAACCGCCATTGACCAACGGGCAGCGGGCCCAAGGAAATACGGCCCATACGCACCCGTTTTAAACCTAAGACCCGAAGGCCAACGAGCTCACACATTCTGCGGATTTGGCGTTTGCGCCCTTCACGCAATACGAAGCGCAATTGATCTTCATTCTGCCAACTGACCTTCGCAGGTTTAAGCTCTTGATCGTCGAGGATCAGTCCGTGCCGGAGCAAATCAAGGTCGTCAAACGAGAGCTTGCCTTCCACCCGCACTAAGTATTCTTTTTCAATTGGACTATTTTCGCCAATCAACAGTTTGGCTATACGACCATCTTGCGTTAAGACCAGCATGCCGCTGGAGTCGATGTCTAGGCGACCTGCAGGCGCTAAACCTTTGGTATTAAAGCGCCCGGTGTGTTTAGAGTCACCCGAAAAAAAGTTTTCAGGGGTAATCAGCGATGCTGCTGGCTGGTACTCTTGATCATCATCTCGATGGGAGATATAGCCAACGGGCTTATTGAGGATGACGGTGACGCGGGCAGCCTGCTGTTTCTGGGCGTCTAAGCGCAATTCAATTTTTTGGTTGCGGTATGCGCGTGAGCCGAGTTCAGACACAACCTTGCCATCTACAGTAACAAGACCTTGCTCAATGTAGGAGTCAGCCTCGCGCCGCGAGCACAGACCGAGTTCGGAAAGCAGTTTAGAGACGCGAAATTGTTCCATCACGCTATTATGAATTACGCTGAGCCTTGCTAAACTGAATTCAGAATGAATGCGCCTAAAAATCAGCCTAAACCGAAGGTAGGCCCAATAAAACCGCCAGACGATCGAAGGCCGAGCTTGAATTTGCAAGCAATTGCCCTGATAACGGGGTGTTGTTTAATTTGGGGCTATCAACAGATCGCCATTCAGGCGATCGCAGACGAAGTATCCCTTCTGATGCAATTAACCATTCGTTCGATTATTGCCAGTGCATGCGTATGGGTCTGGATGGCAGTTAAAGGGATTAGGCCATTTCAGCCGGACCGCACACTCATACCAGGCGTGATTGCAGGCCTGCTATTTTTTGCTGAGTTTGTCTTACTGTATTCTGCGCTCGAATACACTAATACGTCGCGTGCCATTACCTTTTTGTATTTAGCCCCGTTTATCGTTGCATTGGTGTTGCCATTCTTTATACCGGCAGAGCGCCTGAACGTGCTGCAGTCGAGCGGTTTGCTCATCGCATTTGGTGGATTGGCATTCGCCTTTCACGATGGATTTTCGAGTAGCACAGCCCAATTTTGGTTGGGCGATATTGCGGTTATTGGTGCCGCTATGGCATGGGCATTGACAACCATTGTGGTGCGCACCACCACGCTTGGACAAATTCAGCCAGAGCGCACTCTGTTCTTCCAGTTGTTTTTCTCGTCCATCGCCTTAATTGCGCTTTGTTTTGCATATGGAGTTCAGCCACCCGATACACTTTCAATAAAAGCAATGGCTTCGTTATTTCTCCAATCCGTGATTATTGCGGCTGCCAGCTATTTATTCTGGTTTTGGCTTTTACGCCATTACCTTGCAACTAAAGTGTCTGCGTTTAGTTTTCTCACACCGATGTTTGGACTACTCTTCGGATTTTTTCTCGCAGGCGACCCAATCAACAGTAGTCTAATCGCTGCTTTTATTTCAATTGTGCTGGGTATTTATTTGGTAAATCGCCGGCAAAGAATCTAAATCTAAATTTAAGCAAGGTCAAATTAGTAGGGGCTGGCTTGCCCACCTGGACGATTCTTAAAGCGCTTATGCACCCAGTAATACTCCGCAATATGCTGGCGAACTTCAGCTTCGTAGATTGCATTTAGCCGTGCTGTATCAGTAACCGGGTCATCACTTGGAAAGCCATCAATGGGTTTGCTGATAACACAGCAGTAGCGCGAACGATCTGGCAGCAAAGTGGTAACCATCATGCATACTTCTGCATGAGCAATTGAGGCGAGGCGAGATACGGCTGTAATGGTGTTGGTCTGGACGCCAAAAAAAGGCACGAACACCGAATCCCGGAGGCCAAGATCCAAATCGGGCGCAATGATGATTAGATTGCCTTTGCGAATTTCACGAATCAGCGGTAGTAAGTTGCCTTGGCGATCAATGGCGTTTCCGCCAAAGCGATTGCGCCATCGAATGATCCGCTGATTGAAAAAAGAATTCTTCATGCGCTGAAAGAGTCCAGATGTTCGAGGCCAGCCTCGTTCAGCTGCAAGGGCGCTAATCACAATGCTGCCTTCGATGCCGGTAAAGTGCATGTTGACTAGAATGCGGGGCTTTTGATCGCCCAAGTCGACGGCAGAGTGGACCTCAATCATGTTCGATACCGCTTGCGCACTGCCCAGCCAAATAATCCCGCGCTCTGAAATGCTGCGACCCAATAACTTCCAGTGCTCATTAGCGATGACATCGATTTCTGAATCACTTAGGTTCGGAAAGCACAGTCGTAAATTGGTTTTGACAACCCGGTTACGTTTCCCGGGTATGCGCGATGCAATTGCACCGAGTCCGTATCCAAACAACACCACCAAACGGTATGGTAGAAACGATAGGAGCGCCAAAAAGCCTACGCCCACATAATTAAGCGCCGCTTTAATCAAGATTGGCTTTGTTATACCGAAGTAGGCTTTGGCCAGTAAGCGATTTAATGTCATCGGTCGGCCCAACTGTCATGCCAAGATCATGGAGTCCGCCATCTTCTAGGCGGTATACCCAGCCGTGAATAGTGAGGTCTTGGCCGCGTGACCAGGCATCTTGGACGATGGTAGTTTCACATACATTGGTAACTTGTTCGATCACATTGAGTTCGCAGAGGCGATCTTGGCGTTCATGTTTAGGCAATGCTTCGCCTAAGTAGCGCTCGTGTTTTTGGTGCACATCTTTCACATGCCTGAGCCAATTATCAGCTAGGCCTACACGCCTGTCGCTAAGTGCGGCATGCACGCCAGAGCAGCCATAGTGACCGCAGACAATCACGTGCTTTACCTTTAAAAGATCAATCGCAAATTGCAAAACAGAAAGGCAATTCAGGTCAGTATGGACGACCACATTAGCGATGTTGCGATGAACAAAGAGTTCTCCGGGCAAAAGGCCAACGATGGCATTCGCAGGAACACGGCTATCGGCACAGCCAATCCACAAAAACTCAGGAGCCTGTTGTGACACCAGGCGTGTAAAAAAATCCGGATCCTCCTGAACCATAGAGCTAGCCCACTCCCGATTCTTTGCAAAAAGGTGTTCCAATACATTGGCCGAATTAGGTATAGTCATGGTTTGATTTTAAAGTAGATTGATGACGCCACACTGGTTAAAACAAACGGCTGTCGGAATAGAGCTGAGCATCTATTGCCAGCCTGGCGCCAAGGTCAACAAAATTGTGGGCACGCACGATGGGCATTTAAAGGTATCGTTGCAGCAGCCTGCGATGGATAATCGCGCAAATGAAGCCCTACTGCAGTGGTTATCAAAGCAGCTGCGCATTCCGCAGCGGCAGATTCACCTTATCTCAGGTCAGGCGAGCAAAGTAAAGCGCATTGAGCTATGGGCGCCCATTTCGATGGAACACGTATTACAAATTCTGAGTCCATGAATATTTACCAAAAGAGCAGCCAAAGAATGCCGAGAATTAGTACCCATTTGCCGATGTAGTAAATACTGCGCTGCTTTGCTTTAAGTTCCTTTGCCTTGCTGCGTAACTGGTAAACATAGGCAAATAGAATATTAACAAAGCCAACTTGCTCTGAGTCGACGTTTTTTGATGCGGCGGCGCTCATCACATGTTTTCCAAACCAACGATTAAATATCTGTACTACTTTGGTATATACCGGACGTTCGATATCGCAGAACAGAACGATACGCTGGTGATCGGTTTTATTGGCAGCGTAATGAATGTAGGTCTCGTCAAACATCACAGCCTCACCGTCTTTCCAATAGTAGCGTTCTCCATCCACATCAATAAAACAGCCGGGATTATTCGGGGTTACTAATCCCAGGTGGTAACGCAGTGAGCCGGCGTAGGGGTCGCGATGTCGCACCAAGGTTGCTTCTGGCGGCAGTGATGCAAACATCGCTGCTTTTACCGATGGAATGGATTTGAGAAGGGCCACGGTTTTGGGGCAGGCCGCTTCTGCTGAAGCTAAATCTTTGCCGTACCAGTAAAGATGAAAACGTTTCCAGCCCGTTCGAAAAAAGGAGTTAAAGCCAATATCGTTATAACCGGTTGCTGCCGCGATAGAGCCGCCCTCATTTAAGGCTAGCGCCTCAGCACGAATCACCTCCCAGTTGTCTTGCAATTTTTTTAATTCAGGGAACTGTGTAACGGGTATGTACGCGCCAGCTTTCACTTTAGAAAAAAGATAGAGTAGAGAATTAATTGGCGCCAATAGAACGACATAATCGGTGAGTGAGCGCATGACACCAAAACGAACGCGTCCCCTAAAATACACATAGAGCGCAGAACTCACAAAGATCAACAGAATGGCGTGGCGAATTTCCATAACAGCAGAATTTACTTTCAATAAAAATGGAGTGCCATTTAAAACAAGGCAAAATAAACCATTACCCATTTTAAGTGAGCCAATCGCTTTCGTGCAGCATAAATAGTGGCCTCAATCGGAGTTTTTATGTCTTTGTATAAAAAATTACAACAAAGGGCCCATGATTCCCAGCCAATTCGGATTGCATTGATTGGTGCGGGCAAATTTGGATCCATGTATTTATCCCAAATACCGCGTACTCCGGGTATTCATTTGGTCGGGATTGCCGACCTATCGCCGGCTCGGGCGCAGGCCGCCTTGCGGCGCGTAGGCTGGCAGGACGATCAGTTTAAGGCGACCTCGGTTGCTGAAGCGGTACGCAAAGGTACTACTTACATTACCAGCGATGCAAGCACATTACTGGATGACAACGCCATTGAGCTGGTGATTGAGGCAACGGGTGTGCCCGCTGCTGGAATAGAGCATGCCTTGCGCTGCATTCAGAATGGCAAGCACATCATCATGGTGAACGTCGAAGCAGATGTATTGGCAGGCCCCTATTTGGCAAAACGAGCAGCTGAGGCTGGCGTTATCTACTCGATGGCCTCAGGAGATCAGCCTGCATTAATTGCAGAAA
>JBEBBK010000084.1:0-5610 GCA_041158405.1 Pseudomonadota bacterium | reverse complement strand
TTGTTTCGTTCCATTGTTAAAACGTAATTCGACTTTGTAATCCGCCCGAAACTCCAAGTAGGTAATGCTGTCCGGGTCTTTATTCAACAAACTCAAAAAGTGATGAAAGTGTTCAGTGGTTGTGTTGTCTGAACAGGGCGAACCCACAATCAGAAGTTGTTCAAAACCCAGTTCCCGCTCCAATGCACGCGCCGCATAGACCTGGCATGGAATGCCAATCATTGCGACTTTTTTATGGCCGGCTTGCTTGGCTTTTTCTAAATACTGCACTACTGGGGCGTAGCCCATTCGCATGCCGCGACACTGGGCCATATCGGCTGCCTTGGTCACAATAATCGGTACTGGTTTCCAGCGGTCGTCTGGATCGCCGGTTACCGTTACCACCGCATCGACAACGCCTTTTTCTAAAAGCAATTCGCCAATGCGCGTCATGATGCCGGTCCACTGAGCCCCTTCTAAAGGCGCCTTCATCTGAGCCCGCGCCATGCTGAGGTAAGGACCAAAAAATACTTCATCGGATTCAATTAGATTGCGCGGTCGGCCATGTACTGCGGTTTCAAAGCCGGGGTAGTCCGGCTGAATAAATTGGCATGCGCTACCGCAACGCTTGGGATCGCTGCTGCGCGATACCCCGCAGTCAGTACATAAATCCCGATAGGGTGCAGCGACTTGATTTACGGCGCTATCGTGCATGCCTCAATCGCAAAACGGGTTCGTACCCGTACTTCAATCTGCTTGGCTGAGATGCCATACAACTCCATCAGCGACGGAATATCACCGTGCTCAGTAAATTGATCGGGCAAACCAATCTGCAACGCAGATACTTGAATGTCATGCTCTGCTAAATACTCCAGACAGGCACTCCCAGCACCGCCCATCACGCAGCTGTCTTCGACAAACACGATGCCATCATGCGTTGTCGCAATCGATTTCAGCAAGGCTTCATCCAGTGGCTTAACAAAGCGCATATTGACCACCGTCGCATCGATTGCCTCAGCAACCTCCATGGCGGTATAGAGCATCGGCCCAAAGCAAACAAATGCAATGCGTTTAGCAGGCTTGCCTTGAATGCTGCGCTCTACCTGGCCCTTACCAATAGCCATCGCCTCCAATGAGGTACTTGCATCTGGGCCCTGACCACTGCCGCGGGGGTAACGAATCGCTGATGGGCCGTTAAAAGCAAAGCCAGCGCTTAACATAGCGCGACATTCTCGGGCATCGGCAGGTGTCATCACCAGCATATTGGGTAAACAGCGTAAATAGGCAACATCATAAGCACCTGCATGCGTGGCGCCATCGGCACCCACCATACCGGCGCGATCAATTGCGAAGACCACGGGTAAATTTTGCAGCGCCACATCGTGTACTAATTGATCGTAACCACGCTGCAAGAAGGTGGAATAAATGGCAACGACGGGTTTTAATCCCTCACAGGCAATACCAGCAGCAAATGTCACTGCGTGTTGTTCTGCGATACCCACATCGTGGTAGCGCGCAGGAAAGCGGCGCTCAAATTCCACCATGCCAGAGCCTTCGCGCATTGCGGGCGTAATGCCAATCAAGCGCTCATCGGCTGCTGCCATATCACATAACCAATTTCCAAAGACTTGAGTGAAGGTTTGTTTGGATGGTTTGCTGGGCTTGATGCCGGCTTCAATATCAAATGGGCTGGGGCCATGGTAGGCAATGGGATCGGCCTCAGCGCGATCGTAGCCCTTACCCTTTTTAGTCACAATGTGTAAGAACTGAGGGCCTTCGGTTTTAGCCAGCTTATTGATATTCTCCAGCGTAGCTACTAAGGCATAGACGTCATGTCCATCAATCGGACCGTAGTAGTCAAAGCCAAATTCTTCAAAGATGGTGGCTGGACCAACCATGCCTTTGGCATGCCCTTCGAGCCGCTTAGCAAACTCCCGCAGCGGCGGAGCATACGACAGGACTCGATCGAGGCCGCGTTTGGTTACCGCATACGCTGAACTACTAATGAGTTTTGCAAAGTAGCGATTGAGCGCGCCCACCGCAGGTGAAATCGACATCTCGTTGTCATTGAGAATTACGATCAGTGGCACGTCTTTGCGTACACCGGCGTTATTCATTGCCTCAAAGGCCATGCCCGCACTCATCGATCCATCGCCAATCACAGCCACTACCGTGCGATCTTCACCCTTGGTCTTCGCCGCAACCGCCATTCCCAATGCCGCCGAAATACTGGTCGACGAATGCGCTGTACCAAACGCATCGTATTCACTCTCTGAGCGCCGTGGAAATCCCGAGATGCCATTAAATTTCCGCAAGTTGGCCATGCCTTCGCGACGACCCGTCAAAATCTTGTGTGCGTAACTCTGATGTCCCACATCCCAAACAATCCGATCTTCTGGCGTGTTGAGCACATAGTGGAGTGCAAGGCTTAGCTCGACCGTACCCAAGTTCGACGACAAATGCCCGCCCGTTTTAGCGACAGACTTTAAGATGTATTCCCTCAGGTCATGAGCGAGTTGCGGCAGTTGACCTGGATCGCAATCGCGTAAATCCTGCGGTGATCCAATGGTTTCTAAAAGGTTAGTTACTTTCAGCATAGCAAGCTCACTATCTTATTTGTGTCCGTACATACTGGAAATCATTTTTTTGTAATCATCTAATTCATGGGCAGGGCTTGTTTTTAAGGCATGAATCGGTGCATGCATTAACTTATTCGCTAAGGCTTGGGCCATCGTCGCCATGACCTCCATCGGATCATCGCCCTTGGCTAAGCGCCGGCGCGCTTTTTCTAATTCAATTTGTTTAAATTGCTCGGTGGATTCTTGCAGCGACTGAATGATCGGCACTACTGTGCGGCGCTCAAGCGACTCGTAAAACTCACTCACCCCCTGATCAATGATTGATTCCGCTTCCGTCACGGCTTGCAAGCGGCTTTCTTGCCCTGCTTGTACTACCTCACCCAAATCATCGACAGAATACAAGTAAACATCACGAATTGATTTGATCTCTGGCTCGACATCGCGTGGCACAGCCAAGTCGATCAACACCATGGGCCGGCGATTGCGCGCTTTCAATGCGGTTTTAATCATGCCCATTCCAATAATGGGCAAAGAGCTCGCAGTACACGAGACCACAATATCAAATTGATGCAATTGGCTTGGCAGATCCTGTAAGGCAAACACGTCGGTAGCGATACCTTGCTGCGTAAACACGGCGGCTAACTCATGGCCCTTATCGAGGGTACGGTTGGAGATCGTAATTTGCTTGGGCTTACGGGTTGCAAAATGATTAGCACACAGCTGAATCATTTCGCCAGCGCCAATAAAGAGTACTTTGCTGTTAGTGATATCGCCAAAAATCCGCTCACTAAGCCTTACAGCGGCGCTAGCCATGGAGACCGACTGGCTACCAATTTTCGTATTGCCCCGAACCGCTTTCGCAATCGAGAAGGTCTTATTAAAGAGCGGCTTTAAGTAAGAGCCTAGGGTGCCGACTTCATCGGCATGCTGCACTGCTTGTTTCATCTGCCCCAGAATTTGGGTTTCACCCAGCACCATTGAATCTAAGCCACACCCTACGCGAAAGGCATGCTTGACCGCCATATTCTCTTTGGCTGAATAGATGTAGGGCTTGAGCTCATGGTGGTGCATGTTTTTTTGTGCCAAGAGCCAATCAATCGCCTTTGCTTCCAAATGATTGTCGGTGTAATCCAAATCATTCGCAGCGCAATAAATCTCCATGCGATTGCAGGTCGACAAAATCGCCACTTCGGGTGAGCTCGCTGCATTGGTGCCTTTTAAATAGGCCCGCAAATCGAGTAAGGCATCGCGCAATACTTCTGGGGCAACGGCTACACTCTCCCGAATATCAATCGGTGCGGTGTGGTGGTTTACGCCCAGGTTTAATAATTTCATGATGATCTATTTACTTTAGGCAAAAGGCCCATTGAGGCGAATCGTTTCCCAATTCAGGGCCATTGCAATCGAGACCCACACTAAATAGGGGGCCATCAACCACGCCGCTAGGCTCGATACCGGAATCATTACCACAATAAGGGCGGCTACCGATGCCCATAAAAAGACCGCTTCGATCATCGACCAGTCAGGACGATGCATCTTGAAATACAACACGCTCCACAGAATATTGAAGGCGCCATTTAAGATGAATAAAAAGATTACTTTATATTTTTGCTCTGCACTGGGGCTTCGACTCCAAAACTCCAGCCAGGCAAATGCCGAAGCAATGAAGATGCAAGTCCATACCACTCCAAAAGCCCAATCCGGCGGTTTCCATGGTGGCTGCAATAGTGCTTTGTACCAAGTCCCCACTTCAGTAGCAAGGCCTCCGGCTATGGCCACAACCAAAACCCAGATCGCAGCAGCCAGCACATGCTTTTGTAGAAGGAAGTCCGTTGTACTCATGCTTATGCCTTGGCAAGCCCCAACAAGTGCCCCATGTCTTTAAAGAAAATCTTGACGTGGGCCAGCGGCTTCTTACGCACCAGTTTTTTATGCATATACGACTCGAAGGTCAACTTTTGCACGTCCTTGTCTTCGCACATCTTCACAAAACTTTCGCGGCGCTTATTGGTGGTGTACCAAAAATACTGCATGATGCCAAGCACAATGAAGGTTAGGCGGTGCTCTTTCATGAAACGCTTGCGGGCCAATTGCAAGCAGGCGGGATTTTTACTCTCTAAAAATTCCATGACCGACTCACCAGCCAATTGACCGCCGAGCATCGCGTAATAAATCCCTTCACCCGATGCCGGGGCTACCACCCCAGCGGCATCGCCTGCAAGCACTACCTGCTTACCGTCATCCCATTTTTTCAGGGGCTTCATCGGTAATGGCGCACCCTCGTGGCGAACGAGCTCAGCATTTTCCAGACCAATTTCTTTGCGTAGCTTACCAACCGCATGGCGCAATGAAAATCCCTTATCCGCACTACCTGTCCCAATACTTAAAGTATCGCCGTGTGGAAATACCCAGCCATAAAAATCAGGGGACAAGGGTTTTTGGTAAAACACATCGCATCGATCAGGGTTGTACGACTCGGGTTTAACTGCAGGCGTCTTCACAATCTCATGGTAAGCAAAGACATAATTGGCTTCAGCGCATCCCTTAACGCCCGCACTGCGGCCCACTTGGGATTTAGCGCCATCGGCACCAATCACGGCCCTCGCTAAGATGCTATCCATCACGCCTTCAGCAGTGGATTTGGTATCGCGTACTTTAAAGTGAATGCGGGCTAAATCGCCTTCGCGCGTCAGCTTTTCAAAAATACCATCGCGTCGCTCTGCGCCATGTTGTACGGCGCGATTTCGTAACCACTCATCAAATTGCGAGCGATCAACCATCCCAACAAAGCCATTCTCAATCTGAATATCGACCTTCTTACCCGCTGGTGAAATCATGCGCGCCGAGGTTGACCTGGCAACCAGCAGCTCATCCGGAATAGCAAAGTCTTTAATGAGGCGCGGTGGTATCGCGCCGCCGCAGGGCTTGATGCGACCCCGTCGATCCAGCAGCAAGACGGACTTGCCTTTTTTAGCGAGGGTTTCAGCCGCAGTAGCACCAGCGGGACCGCCGCCGACCACGACCACATCATAGACAACCGAATTTTTGTTTG
>JBEBBK010000083.1:0-5639 GCA_041158405.1 Pseudomonadota bacterium | reverse complement strand
CGTGGTACTGGTAAGTCAACTACGATTCGTTCATTGGCAGCACTTTTACCGCCGATGAAAGTGGTTACGGGTTGCCCCTATCACTGTGATCCCAGCGCTCCGACTCTATGCTTTGCCTGTGAGGCACGTAAGGCTGCCGGCGATAAATTAAAGACTGATTTAGTGCCCGTTCCTGTAGTAGATATGCCGCTTGGCGCGACGGAAGATCGCGTTGTAGGCGCGCTTGATATTGAAAAAGCCCTCTCTCAAGGCATTAAAGTATTTGAGCCTGGTTTGCTGGCCAAGGCCAATCGTGGTTATTTGTACATTGATGAAGTGAACTTATTAGAAGACCACTTAGTTGATTTACTGATTGATGTGTCCGCTTCCGGAGAAAACGTAGTTGAGCGCGAAGGTTTAAGTATTCGCCATCCTGCGCGCTTTGTGTTGATCGGTAGCGGCAACCCAGAAGAGGGTGAATTACGCCCGCAAATGCTCGATCGATTTGGTTTATCGGTTGAAGTTAGAACCCCGCAAGATCTAGCGCAGCGCATCGACATCATTAAGCGCCGCGATGCATTTGAGCGCGACCCGGTTGGCTTTTTGGCGCAATACGAGGATAGCGAAGCGGAGTTTAAAGAGAAAATTCTCAGTTCGCGTAAGCGCTTGGCGAAAGTCACGGTTGGCGATGATGTGCTGACGCTGGCAACCAAGCTATGCGCTCAGCTGGGAACCGATGGACTGCGCGGTGAACTCACCTTAATGCGCGGAATGCGCGCGCTGGCTGCTTTTGATGGTGCGCGCAAAGCAACGGCTGAACACCTAAAGCGATTAGCGCCACTGGCACTGCGCCACCGTTTGCGACGTAATCCATTGGACGACAGCAGTTCTACAACGCGAGTCGAGCGCGTATTGGCTGATTTTTTCTAAAGTGCCATGACCACACAACGCGGTCAATCGGCTTGGTTTGATGCACAGACGACTGCAGCACTATTGGCAATTGATCCCCATGGCTTAGGTGGCATTTGCGTTAAGAGTCAGTTTGGCCCTATTCGGGATGCATGGTTTGCATTTTTAGAAACGCAGATTGCCCCGGGCGCGCATTTCCAAAAAATCCCGCTGCAGATACAAGATGAGCAATTGCTTGGCGGACTCGATCTAGAGGCAACTCTGCAGTACGGTAAGCCGGTATACAGCACGGGGTTATTAGCAAAAAGCCATGGTGGTTTTATTGTGCTCCCCATGGCTGAGCGCATATCACTGCATACGATTGCGCACATCCTGCAAGTAGTTGATCGCGGCGAGGTGCGGCATCCACAGAACACGGCTGAACTAACCCCATGTACGTTTGGCATGATTGCGCTTGATGAGGGTATAGCGCCAGATGAATCAATGCACCCGCGCTTGGCAGAACACATGGCATTTGAAGTGCGCCTCGATCAGTTTAGCCTGAATGACTGTACTGATTCCCTTGAAATCACGCCGACAGTTATCGCGGAAGCAAAAAAGCGACTGCCTGAAATTGAATGCGACGCCAGCTTTATTGAATCTTTATTGCAATCGGCCGCTGCATTTGGGGTTGATTCCATCCGAGCCGGTCTTTTTGCAGTGCGAGCTGCGAAAGCCATGGCGGCATTACGAAACCAAAACGCCGTCACGGAGGATGAGGTAGTCGACGCAGCGCGTTTGGTATTAAGCCACCGTGCTACCCGCATGCCCAGTAGCCGAGAAGAGCAGGATCCGAATGAGTCTGCTGATGATGCAGAGTCACCCAATGAAGAGCAAAGTAAATCAGAGCAAGATCCGCAAGAGCAGGATGACCCTAATCAGAACGATGATGGCGATACGGATGCAAATGAGCCTAAAGAAAACATGGAGCAGCCTAGTAGGGATGATTTGGAAGAGCTGCTGATCGAAGCCATCAAGGCCGGTATTCCGGCAAATGCACTGGCCCAGCTGAATACTGAATTGGGACGCGCGAACAGCAAACAAGGTTCTAAAGGCCAATTTGGCCAATTGCAAAAGAATGCGAATTCAGGGCGCCCAGCAGAATCATGGCGTGGATTGCCCAAGGGCGGGAAGCGCTTGGATTTACTAAAAACCATTCGTGCTGCCGTTCCTTGGCAAACCATGCGCCAAGCAGAGTCCAAGGCAAAACTGCCTGCTGTGAACAAGCAACGCAGTCGAATTCAGATCCGTGCAGATGACTTGCACGTTAAACGGTATCAGCAACGTCAAGGCGTGGTAACAATTTTTCTTGTGGATGCATCAGGGTCTTCAGCAACGCAGCGTTTGGCTGAGGCTAAAGGTGCGGTGGAGCAATTGCTTGCGGATTGCTACATTCGGCGCGATGAGGTTGCAATGATCGCCTTGCGTGGCCGTACCGCAGACGTAGTGTTGCCGCCGACGCGATCCTTAGTGCGTGCCAAGCGCAATTTAGCCGCCTTACCTGGCGGCGGTGGAACGCCATTAGCAACCGGCTTTGCTGCGGTGAATGAGATGGCTTTATCGATCCGCCGCAAAGGCATGACGCCTTTGATTGTGGTGATGACTGATGGCGCAGCCAATGTCACATTAGAGGGAGTTGGTGGTCGTGAGCGTGCGCACCAGGATGCTTTGCATACCGCACGGCAGGTACGTGCAGCGGGGCATGCCATCTTATTTATTGATACCGCTAGTGCACCGCAAGCATTAGCAGAAGCGCTTGCCAAGGAAATGGCTGCGCAGTATTTGCCACTGCCTTATATCAATTCGGGTAAAGCCATTTCACAACGCGCTGCTTATTTAGCACGGCAGTAATGTGCGCAATATTGTCTTGCTCACTGCGTATTTTTCTTATTCTTGGAGGATAGTTTCTTCAAGGTTTTATTGCCTTTGATGAAGGCATTCATAAAGAGACCCAGGCCAGCCAAAATAATGATTCCGGCAATGGCATAGAGCGTGATCGAGTCCATGGGCTTTTTTCTTTCCTTGATATGTATTAATTGGAATTGGGTTGTGCCGGATTAATCACGGTTTGAATCAGGGCTAAAGCCGTATCCGGATTTGCCTCGTGAAACAAATGACCACCGTCTTTTTGTATCACGGTAGACCGTGGAAAGTAGCGATGGATCACAGCAAGCAATTCTTCTTTTCGTACCCAGCTATCCTGATTGGCTACCAAGAATGTTAACTCTGAAGTAATTTCATTCGCATGCGCCAGCAAGTTAGGAATGTCGGTGGCTGCCATGAAATTAAGCGAGCCATTGATGTGATTTTTTTGTTTGAACAGCAGTTTGTATCGCTCACGCTGAATGCTATTCAATTTGGAATTGGTAGAGTCCAGCAACTTATCGATCATCGAGGTAAACGGCAATAAATCGGCAATCATCGATGAAACAAAAGACGAGGTTGCAATTGGATTGATTAGCGGTGCTAAAAAGGAGTGGTAGAAGCTCGGTAGGCTCACCAGAGATGGATTGAGGCCAAGGATGCGTTTGGGTGCTGGATAAAGGAGGCTGTATTGCAATCCAAGGGTAGCACCAGCGGAGTGACCAACAATGCTGTCGATTTGCTCTACCCCTAATGCACGCAATAATTCCCCCAGCTTGTGCGTGATCAGGATTAAAGAGAGCTGTTCGGACTGGTGACTGATCGTAAAACCATGACCCGGCAGATCAGGCGCAATCACCCAATGTGTTGTGGCGAGCACAGGCAGTAATTCTGCCCAAGAGTGGGCTGAGGAACCCGTGCCGTGGAGTAATAAGGCAATTGGCTTTGCTGCTCCCTCTGGGGTGTGGCGAGAGCCAGCCATTTGCACGTGCCATTCCATCTGCCCAGCAGAAACCGAGCTACTAAGTTCGCGCAGGGGCCAGTTTTGCGGAATTCGGTCGTTGGAGGCCTGCGTCATGACCTTAGTTTGATCTGAAATAGGGAAAATTGCCTAATTTTTAGGCAATTTTGGCAAAATACGGGTAATTTAGGTCCGTTCATGACGGCTTTAAGGGTTTCATAGGTTGACAGTAGGGATAAGAGTGTCTATATTTTTTTACATATTAGCAAGTAATTAAATATTTACACCATAAATCGTTGATGCATTTAGACGATTCACCCTCGGGAGTGTGCCTTATGTCACCAATGAAGCATATAAATCGTGCGTTAGAGGCCGCATTGACGCGGCATGAATCCGATACAGGCCCCAAGTTATTGAGCGCAGCTATGCGTCACGCGGTATTTCCAGGGGGCGCACGCATCCGCCCACAACTCACCTTGGCGGTTGCGCATGCCTGCGGTGATGATGATCCTCAGCTATCGATGGCAGCCGCGATTTCTATTGAGCTATTGCACTGCGCATCTTTGGTTCACGATGATTTACCGTGTTTTGATAATGCCGAGTTGCGCCGGGGTGTGCCATCGGTCCATCGTCAATATGGCGAACGCTTAGCGGTGCTGTCGGGGGATGCCTTAATCGTGATGGCATATCAAGTGGTGGCATTGGCAGCACGTCACTCTCCAAATCGCATTGCGTCGTTAATTAAAACCATTTCAACTGGCGTTGGAGCGCCACACGGAATCATTGCAGGACAGGCCTGGGAATGCGAACCACAAGCAATCCTCGGCGACTATCAACGCGCAAAAACAGGAGCATTATTTGCTGCAGCAACGGCGTGTGGCGCGCAAGCAGCCGGCTCCGATGCCGATACGTGGCGCGCACTAGGCGAGTGGCTTGGCGAAGCTTACCAAGTGGCCGATGATATTCGCGATGTCTTGGGCGATACGCAGATGTTAGGTAAGCCTGCTGGGCAAGATGAGGAACACAATCGACCAAGTTCCGCACGTGAACTTGGACTCAGTGGCGCAGTTCAATACTTCGATGAACTCGTTTCTAAAGCGATTGGTTCGATACCGAATTGCAAAGGCGATGCCGCATTAAAGATGCTGGTTGCTCATGAGGCTGAGCGCCTGTTGCCAGCAGCATGGTTTGAAAAAGATGCACGCTTGATTACGGCTGGTATTTGTCGTATGGCTGCATAAAGGCGCCTAAGACACACATGCCCTCTGTTGCAAAAGAAACAGTTACAACGCAAACCCAATTGCCGTTAAAGCCGGAGTATGGTTTATGGGATCGCGTGTTAATACTGCGCGATCAGTTAATTGCAACAAAACGCTTTCAACGCCTTGCAGCAAGCCTTCCGTTTTTTCGTTCCATCTCGCGTACTCGCGCCAGTAATTTATTTGACGTGATGTCTGGATTTGTGTATTCACAAATCCTATTGGCGTGTGTACGACTCAATGTATTCAATCTTTTAAAAAATGGCCCACTAAGTCTGGAAGAGCTGAGTCGGGTAACGCATTTTCCGATGAAGGGATTGCAAACATTAGTCGATGCGGCTGTGGCAATTCGCTTGCTAGAGCGACGCTCTGAACAGCGCTATGGCTTAGGTGCGCTCGGCTCTCCGTTGGTTGGTAACGATGCCATCGCAGCGATGGTGGAGCACCACACTGCTTTCTATGCCGACATGCGCGATCCGCTCGCTCTCTTATCCGGCTCCATGGGTGAGCGCAACTTAGGAAAGTATTGGCCTTACGTGTCGGATAAGGACGAAGATCAGGCCTCACTCAAAAATCAAGAGAGCGTAGCTGAATACTCGGCGCTGATGTCGGCATCCTTACCCTTGGTT
>JBEBBK010000082.1:0-5690 GCA_041158405.1 Pseudomonadota bacterium | reverse complement strand
TGCTTTTCACAATACGAAATACAGTTTTCATAGGCAAAATAGCCGCCATTGATTGCCTTCGCTAAGGCTTTCAGCCCATGGCAATGCATTCCACATTGCAATAAATCTAATTTAACTCATTGTATTTAATACAGTAATTTAATTATTGTTGTCACAAAATTAGTATTTCCTTTGCTGTAAACATCCCTATACTCTTATATAAGACATAAGACTTGGTCATGGCTTTGAGTTCAGGTGGCTCAGTCCGGTTCAACGTTTTTTGGTCAATTGTTTTATATCTAAGGAGAGCAATATGGATAATCGCAAAGAAGAAGCCGCAAAGATTCAGAAAGACTGGGATACCAATCCACGTTGGCATGGTATCAAGCGTGGTTATACCGCAGACGACGTAGTGCGTTTGCGTGGTTCGCTACGGATTGAGTACTCGTTGGCTAAGGCTGGTGCAGAGAAGTTGTGGAATCAAGTGAACAACGAAGCCTACGTCAATTGCTTAGGCGCTCTAACCGGCGGGCAAGCAATGCAACAGGTCAAAGCAGGTATCAAAGCCATCTACTTATCCGGCTGGCAAGTGGCTGCAGACGGCAATTCATATGCAGCGATGTACCCCGATCAATCCTTGTATCCCGTTGACTCGGTACCAAAGATGGTGGAGCGCATTAATAATTCGTTTGAACGTGCCGACCAAATTCAGTGGGCAAAGGGCATTAATCCAGGTGATAAGGGTTACATTGACTACTATGCGCCGATTGTTGCCGATGCAGAGGCTGGTTTTGGTGGCGTATTGAATGCCTACGAACTTAGTAAAGCATTAATTAAGCAAGGTGCTGCTGGTGTTCACTTTGAAGACCAACTGTCGTCAGTAAAAAAATGTGGTCACTTGGGCGGTAAGGTTCTCTTGCCCACAACCGAGTCAGTACAGAAATTGGTATCAGCGCGTTTGGCAGCAGACGTGATGGGCGTTCCGACGATTATTCTGGCGCGTACCGATGCAGAGGCAGCCGACTTACTGACATCCGACTACGATGAAAACGACAAGCCATTTTTAACCGGTGAGCGTACGCCAGAAGGCTTCTATAAAACGCGGAAAGGCCTCGATCAGGCAATCTCGCGCGGTTTAGCATATGCCGCCTATGCTGACATGGTGTGGTGCGAAACCGGTACGCCAGATTTGGATTTTGCGCGTAAGTTTGCTGAAGCAATCCGCGCCAAGTTCCCCGGCAAGATGTTGGCATACAACTGCTCACCATCGTTCAATTGGAAGAAGAACCTCGATGATGCAACCATTGCTAAATTCCAACGCGAGTTGGGGGCAATGGGCTACAAGTATCAATTCATTACACTCGCTGGCATTCACTCGATGTGGTACAACATGTTCGACTTGGCGCAAGACTATTCCAAGCGTGGCATGACGGCCTATGTCGAGAAAGTTCAAGAGCCTGAGTTTGCAGCGCGCGAACGCGGTTATACCTTTGTGTCACATCAGCAGGAAGTTGGCACAGGTTACTTTGATGACGTCACGACAGTAATTCAGGGTGGTAAGTCCTCTGTAACTGCATTGACTGGCTCAACCGAAGAGGAGCAGTTCCACTAAGCGCCGCCCCTAAGCAGCAGCGGCAGCAGTAGCGCAGCGCCAAGTTTGCCCCAGAAGGGTGACTTTGGCGCTGTTTTCATATACATTGGCGCCATGGTGAATTGCGTTTTATGTTCGGAAGAAGACGGTACGCTGATTTGGCGTGGCGATGATTGCCGCGTTGTCTTGGTGAATGATCCCGATTTGCCTGGTTTTTGCCGCGTGATCTGGAATCGACATGTCTCTGAAATGAGTCAGCTGAGCTACGGTGAGCGTGACTTATTAATGCACTTGGTATTTGCGGTTGAAGATGCAGTACGCTCTGTCATGCAGCCCAAAAAAATTAATTTAGCAGCGCTCGGCAATCAAGTGCCCCACATCCACTGGCATGTGATTCCACGATTTGAGGATGATGCGTTTTTTCCGGGATCGGCTTGGTCGAATCGCCTGCGAGATACGACCGATGCTATTTTAAAAATCCGTCGCCAGCATGCCTTGGAGTTACCGCAGGCAATCCGCGCCACGATTTCCACGCTGTCCTAGATTAAATCAGTTGCTTTAAGGCCAGCAGGTATTTTTCAGGGCTCAATTGCCCACCATCCCGTTGGGATTCCCACAAGACCTGACCCAGGCACTCCATGATGCGGTGCTGCGCTTCGTGTTCGGAATCCAGTCTTTGCGCAAGAACACTGGCGATGTGCCGAATGCCTGGCGGCTGATCGATTGAGATTTGCTCGCTAATGGATAGGTGCATCGAGAGATGTAAAAATGGATTCGTTTCGCCGCGCTCTGGAGTGTAATCTTGACTCAGTGCAGCTTCGCTATCGTCAAGTAAAGCATGGTACTCAGGATGCTCTTCCATCCACTGGCCAGCCAGTGTTTCGAGCGGCGTCAAAATCGTGTTGGCTTGCTTCTTCTGCCACGTATCGCAAAAGAAACGCCGGACTTCATCTCGGCTTGGATTAAATAGCGCCACGAATTTGTCCTTTCCCCGTTTTTTGACGGTAGCCACACAGTGGCTCGACAATGCATTGGGCACATTCGGGCGATCGTGCCTTACAAACATAACGCCCGTGCAAAATAAGCCAGTGATGCGCAGCTAGTAGATATTCTTTTGGAATGCGTTTGAGAAGCTGCTGCTCGACTTTCAGCACATCCTTTCCAGGAGCAAGGCCAGTGCGATTAGATACCCTGAAGATATGGGTGTCGACCGCCATGGTGGGCTCTCCAAACGCCGTATTTAAAATAACATTGGCTGTTTTGCGTCCTACTCCTGGCAGGGCTTCGAGTGCTTCACGGGTGCGAGGGACTTCGCCGTCATGCCGCTCCAGCAAAATGCGGCAGGTTTCTTGTAGGTGCTTCCCTTTGGTACGAAAGAGGCCGATGTGCTCGATGAAGGGCCGAACACCATCTTCACCTAAAGCCAGTAATGCTGTAGGTGTGTTGGCTATCTTAAATAACTGACGCGTGCCTTTGTTAACGGATATATCTGTCGCTTGCGCCGAGAGCAAGACCGCAACTAGCAATTCAAAAGGTGAGCTGTACTCGAGCTCGGTTTCTGGGTTGGGGTTGTTTGCTTTCAGCTCTGCAAAAAAAGCGGTGCGCTGCTCTAAATTCATTTCATTTCGTCTCGCCTTTGGCTGCGGCCAGCTTTGCACGCTCAATTGCGGATGCAATAATTGCGCGTTTGCGTTCGCTCTCTTGCGATTGCTCTACCGATTGGCTTGCACCGCCAACGGCTTCATTGAGTGCCTTTAGCTTGGCCTCGGCTTTTTTAGACAAGCGTAGATTGTTATCACGCTCTTCGCGCTCCAGGCGATCCTCGCGTCGATGGTAGCGCGTTCGCGATAAATTGGCTTGCTCAGCCGTCCATGCATCCCAGCCCGTTCGGCTTTCGGTCACCGAAACCATGCTGATGCAATCAACCGGGCAGGGCGGTACACAGAGATCACAGCCCGTGCACCACTCCGTAAGTACCACGTGCATCTGCTTTGATGCGCCCACAATCGCATCGACCGGACATGCTTGTATGCAGAGGGTGCAACCTATACAGGTTTTTGGGTCAATCAGGGCTACTGGTCGTGGCCGCTCGATGCCGCACTCGGGTTCCAGCTGAAGATGGGGTGGAAGTTGCCGTCCAGAAGCCATCAAGATAGAGCTGAGCCGCTTTATTCCTTCTGCGCCTCCGGGAGGGCAGCGGTTCAGTAGAACTCCCTCATCGGCCATTGCCGCTGCATAGGATCGGCAGTCGGGATAACCGCACTTCGTACATTGGGTTTGAGGAAGAACACCATCGAGTTGATTGCAGAGTTCAACTGGATTCATGCGGTGTTTGTCAGCAATCAGTAAGAATTGCGAACTTAGTCACTCGCGAGTGCTGCTTTGGCTACCTTCTTTTTGGATGCCTTGGAAGCTTGCTCATGCTCACGAATGAAGTCTGTAATACGCGGATACACCTTTTCACGCCAGCGGCGACCTGAAAAAATGCCATAGTGACCAGCGCCAACGACTTCGTAATGGTCCTTACGTTCCGCAGGAATGCCTTTACACAATTTATGTGCAGCGCGCGTTTGACCGCTACCGGAAATATCATCAAGCTCACCCTCGATGGTGAGGAGTGCCACATCAGTAATATCGTGGGGCTTCACTAACTTGCCTGCTACTTTCCAGTTGCCACTCGGTAGGGCATGTTCTTGAAATACGGTTTTGATGGTGTCTAAGTAGTACTTGGCATCCATATCCAAAACCGCGTTGTACTCGTCGTAAAAACGAATGTGGGCTTTTGCATCCAACTCATCGCCGCGTACTAAGTTCTGGAAAAAATCCCAATGTGATTGCATGTGGTTTTGGGGGTTCATGGCAATAAAACCACTGTGCTGCAAAAATCCTGGATAGACTCGGCGTCCCGCTCCAGCATGAGGCTGGGGTACGTCATAGATAACATGGCTTTCAAACCACTCGTAGGATTTTTTATCGGCCAAGGAGTTGACTGCAGTGGGTGATTTACGTGCGTCGATCGGGCCACCCATCATGATCATGGAAGCGGGCGTTTCTTCGCCATTGGATGCCATTAGAGAGACGGCGCCTAAGGTTGGTACCGTCGGCTGACATACTGAAATCACGTGGAGATTTTTTGGGCCGATGGTGCGAATAAATTCTTGAATGTAGTGGACATAATCATCGAGTCCAAATTCACCTTTGTCAGTCGGTACTGTTCGTGCATCCAGCCAATCGGTGATGTAGACCTTGTGGTCTTGCAGCAGGGTACGTACGGTGTCGCGCAGCAAAGTGGAGTGGTGACCTGATAAGGGTGCAACCACTAGCACGACTGGATCTTCTTTGAGTTGCTTGATAACCTCAACGTCATCCGAATAGCGCTTAAAGCGGATTAAATTGCAGAACGGTTTTTCGAGTGTGGTGATTTCGTGAATGGCAACGTCGCGTCCGTGTGCCTTTACAGCACGAATTCCAAACTCGGGTTTTTTATAGTCCTTACCGAGGCGGTGCAGTAATTCATAGCTTGCGGCGATGCGTTCTGCCCCAGGCATTTTTGATAAGGGGTTAGAGGCGTTAAAAAACGTCTCGGATGCTGTTTGCGCCCATGAGCTCAGTGGCTGAAGCAATGCTTTTTGGAACTCGTACAGTTGATATAGCATGACGCCTCCTAGGGGATCAGTTTAACCGCCTTTACGCTAAGACGCGGGCAATTGCCTTAGCCACGCGATCAATGTTCTTGGTATTGAGGGCTGCAACGCAAATGCGACCGGTGGACAGGGCAAAAATGCTATCTTCCTTTTGCAGGCGCGCCACTTGCTCTGCAGTGAGTCCCGAATAGGAGAACATGCCACGTTGCGACTCAATAAAACCAAAATCTTGTTTTGCACCGTTGGCGGCTAAGCGGATAACCAGCTCATGGCGCATGGTCTTAATGCGATCACGCATGTGTGCGAGTTCATCTTCCCACTGTTGACGTAGGCTAGAGTTATTGAGCACAGCAGCCACAATTGCGCCACCATGGGTTGGTGGATTGGAGTAATTCGTACGAATCACGCGCTTGAGTTGCGAGAGCACGCGAGCGGACTCATCGCGGTTTTGGGTGACGATGGATAGAGCGCCTACA
>JBEBBK010000081.1:0-5708 GCA_041158405.1 Pseudomonadota bacterium | reverse complement strand
ATAGGTGTAACCATGCATTAACTCGGACATATGACGAGGACCATGCATCAAGGTATCGTGTATTGAACGACCCACAATAACGCCACCTAATGGAGCAGCCCCATTAGTTACAGTTTTAGCAAAGAGGATCATATCGGGCACAACATCAAACGTAGTTGATGCAAACATATTTCCAGTCCTGCCAAATCCAGTAATCACCTCATCAAAAATTAAAAGTAATTGATGGCGATCACAAATATCACGAATACGCTTTAAATACCCCTTCGGCGGAACTAAAACACCAGTTGAGCATGCAATGGGTTCTATAACTACTGCCGCTATATTGTCTGCGCCGTGCAGAGCAACAATGCGACTTTCCAGCTCGTCCGCCATTTCATATCCGAGTTCTGGCTGGCCCTTAACAAAGGCCTGGGTTGCGGGATCCCAAGTAGATCGCAAATGATCAGAGCGTAATAATGAGGCGCCAAAGGCATTGCGATTATTAATCATTCCGCCAACGGATATCCCGCCAAAACCCACCCCATGAAAACCTCGCTCACGCCCAATAAATAGATTACGATGGCCTTGCCCACGGACGCGCCAATAGGCAAGCGCCATTTTCATAGCGGTATCACATGCTTCGGATCCGCTATTAACAAAAAATACCCTATCCAGATTGTTTGGCGCAATCGATGCAATACGTTCTGCTAGCTTAAATGCACCTGAATGTCCGACCTGAAAACTGGAAGCAAAATCCAGTGTGTCGATTTGAGTCTTCATAGCCTCAGCTATTTTTGGATGCCTATGCCCAGCACCAACACACCATAAGCCCGAGATGCCATCCAGAATAGTCTTTCCATCAACCGTTTGGTAAGTAACACCGGAAGCAGAAGCTAGTAAACGCGGCGCCAGCTTAAAGTCCCGATTGGGAGTAAATGGCATCCAAAAGGCATCTGAATTTGACATCTTAATTTGGTTTTAAAAGAATTTTGGCAGATGATGTTTTGCCACGATGTAAATCCTCAAAAGCTTTTGCACCATCATCCAGCGATCTCTTCTCTACCCACTCCAGGTTACCAAACACGCCTTGATCTAAATAGTTTACTGTCGCCTTTAAATCTGCGGTGGAATAAGTGTATGTTCCTAATAACGTAATTTCTGAAAGAGTTAATTTACGCATATCAATTTCACTGGCCCAGTCTTGCAAGCCGACATGCATAATCACCCCACCAGGCTTAATCGCAACAAAAGCAGATTGACGTGTTAACTTAGTCCCCACACAATCAATTACATAATCAAAGGTATTTTCAGTAACTGAGTGAGTGATTGGATCAATTGTTTTACAGCCAACATATTGATCGATGGAGGCTCTACGCAGCGGGTTTGTTTCAGCGACAACAAGATTGATAACTCCAAAATGCTTAAGCAATAAAGCAGCTAACATACCAATAGCCCCGCCTCCGATGACCAAAACATTACATTCTTGAATTGGCCGATGCAATGCTTTCATCGACAGATTAATGGCATGTACGGCGGTAGCGGCAGGTTCTGTAAGGGCCGCCGCATCCATTGACAAGCTTGCTGGAAGACTAATTAAGGTTTTGGCAGGAATGCTCATGTACTCCGCAAATGCGCCCGGCCGAGTCATGCCAACCATGGTGCGATTCGAACAGAGATTATTTCTCCCCTGCAGGCAATATTCACATACCCCGCACGTTATTAAAGGATTGCCAGTTACGCGCGCACCCTGCTTGAAATTGGCTGATAGACTTTCAATTACAACACCTGAAAATTCATGCCCCAGCACTAAACCCGGCTTCCTCCGTGGATCATGCCCATGATAAGCATGCATATCGCTTCCGCAAATCCCAACCGAGTCGATCTTTAATATAACCTCATCCTCATCCATAGTGGGATGAGGACGATCCAATAGCTGCATTTCATTGGGGTTGGTATAAACCAGTGCTTTCATAATCAAGTCCTAAGAAGCCGTATAACCACCATCGAGCATGATGGTTTGTCCAGTGATATACGAGGAAGCATCACTGGCTAAAAATATGGCTAGTCCACCAATATCACTCATCTCACCATTGCGACCAATAGCAGTCCTGTTCGCATGCATTTTTACTAACTCAGAATTATTAAATATCGGGGCAGTTAATGCAGTTGGGAAAAATCCAGGTCCAATTGCGTTACAGGTAATCCCAAATTTAGACCATTCTTGGGCGATCGCTCGTGTCAATTGAAGAATTCCGCCTTTTGCAGCCCCATACGGGGTGCTATTAGGGAATGCACGATAGCTTTGTAAGGAGGCAATATTAATTATGCGACCCCACCGATTTTTTTTCATCTGTGGAGCCAGAGCTTGCGTTAAGAAAAAGGGGGTACTTAATTGCAAATGAATCTGCCGAGACCAAGACTCTTGGCTTACCTCCATAAAGGTCTCTCGCAAATTAACGCCTGCCCCGTTCACCAGAATATCAACCTGTCCAGCAATACTAATAGCCTCCTTTGCTAGTGCAGAGCTGGCATCCAAGCTCTCAAGATCTGCTGAAATACAAGAGATCACATCTACATTCTTGGCCGCCAATCGTTCGCGCGCCTCTTCCAACTGAGGCTTTCTACGTGCAACCAGAATGATCTTTGCGCCAGCCTGACCTAAAGCCTCAGCCATAGCCTCACCGATTCCGCTACTGCCACCAGTAATTAATGCACTTTTTCCATTAAGGGAAAATTGATTAAGGAAACTCATACTTCTACCGGCCTTCCCAAGTCAAAATTTTCATTAGGGAAATACTTTTCTAAGCGATCATCGGCTGTTCTTGCATGGGCTTCCATGCCCTCCAATCTACTAATCCGAGCAGTGACCGTTGCCATTTGCTTGCTAGCCTCTCTCGTCATGCGCTGCCAAGTAAGGGTTTTCATAAATTTATGCACCGATAAGCCCCCGGAATAACGGGCTGCACCCTTGGTTGGCAAAACGTGATTGGGGCCACTCGTTTTATCACCGAAAGCTACGGTTGTTTCTTCACCCAAAAACAATGATCCATAGTTGGTTAAATTCTCAAGCCACCATTCAAGATTTTTTGCATGAACCTCTAGATGCTCACTGGCATAACGATCCGAGATCTGTACCATCTCTTCATTGCTATCACACAAAATGATCTCGCCATAGTCACGCCAAGCGCAAAAAGCAGCATCTTTCGCAATAGGAGGCAGCAAACCGATCATCTCGGGCACTAATTTTGCAACTTCATTGGCAAGCGTTTCAGAGCTTGTAAAGAGCCATGCAGGGGATTCATGCCCATGCTCAGCTTGCCCCACTAGGTCACTAGCCACAATTTTAGGGTCAGCCGTTTCATCCGCAATGATGCCAATTTCAGAGGGTCCAGCAAATACATCAATACCGACTTTTCCAAACAGAGTACGTTTAGCCTCAGCAACAAACTTATTTCCGGGGCCCACAACCACATCGGCGGGCTTTCCTGTAAATAAACCTAAAGCCAACGAGGCAATTGCCTGCACGCCACCTAAAGTCATAATTACATCGGCACCTGCTGCCTTGAACGCATATAAAACATAGGGGTGAATACCGCCACCGCGAAACGGACTGGAACAAGCAATGATATTTTTTACTCCCGCAGCTTTGGCAGTTGCGACAGTCATATAAGCAGAAGCAATGTGGGCGTATCGACCTGATGGGGCATAACAACCGACCACATTAACAGGTAGCACCCTTTGGCCGGCAATGACGCCAGGATATAACTCCGTTGAAAAGTTGCTAATGCTTTCCTTTTGAGCAATTGCAAAATCGTAAACCTGCTTCACAGCAAAATCGATATCTTGTTTTACTTGATCAGGGACTGCAGCAATGATTCGATCAATTTCAGTCGAAGATAAAACAATATCTCCAGACCATTTATCAAGAGACTTGGAATATTCTAAAACTGCAGATTCTCCATTTTTTTCGATGTTGGCTAGCATTTCTGTAACAACCTGCTGCGCATTGGAGGACTCTGTTTCGGGAGTCTTAGCAGCTTTTTTTAAAAATTGAACACTCATCATCACCCTTACATTTTTAGCTTAGAATCCCCGTTGAAATTACTCTCAACGGGGACCGCACGATTAATTACTTCGTATTTGCTGCGAAATCACGCAACTTCTTATCTGCGTTTACCATCTTCATAAACTCATCTGTAACGTAATCTTTGGCTGGAGGAACGCTAGTAATAGCGCCAGTAGTTTGCATGAACGCTGCAATAGCATTAAACCAGCCATCTGCCTCTGATGTGCCTTTTGCTTGATTCATGATTTTTAACTGCGAAGCCAAATCATAGGTCGGACGTGTGTCAAATTCCTTGCGCATAGATGCCTCTGAAATGCTGACACCACCCTGCTCATAGAATTTCTTCATCATAGCGATCGCTTGCGGCTTATTCGCATTCATCCAACTCCATGCGCGCATGTAAATTGCAAGAAACTTAGCTACATTTTCAGGATTTTCTTTTGCATAATCACCGCGCACAATTAAAGCCCCAGGAACAAATGCGCCACCATCTTTTCCGCTGCAAATGACTTTTGCGCCCGCTTTTTCTTCTAAGGTGTAGATATTAGGGGCCCATAAACCACCAAGATCAGCATTGCCCGAAGACATGGCAGAAATAATTTCAGCCTGTCCCATATTCTTAATGGTTACATCCGATTTTGCGATGCCATATTTTTTTAAGCATGACTGAACAGCATAGTCTCCAGTAGAGTTCGCGGTTAAAACAATGGTCTGACCTTTAATGCTTTGTGGATTTTTGACAAACGCATCTGCAGTCTTTGCTGTTGCAAGCAACGCATTGCCTGCGGACTCATCATTCGTTATACCAATGGTTTTAATACCGAAGCGTACATGCCCCAAAACTGCAGGCACAGAACCTGTACCACCAACATCCCATGACTTAGATGCTGACGCGGCAATTTGAGGGACGCCCGCTGGAAAAGTACTAAATGTTGGCTTTAATCCAAGTTCTGCCCACCAGTTTCTTTCGGTTGCAACAAAAAACGGAAGTGCCCAATACAATGCGGGCTGATAACTTACCTTTATTTCTGTCAGATTAGCTTGTGCATGAGATTGAGTGGCAACCCCTAGTCCAATTACTGACCCCATTAACACACTAAATAATTTTGTTTTGATTTTCATAACATCTCCATATTTATAAAAAAGTACGACTCTATTTAATGCTGCTCCCTTAGTAACTTCCAAATCTGACTACGTAAATGCACAAACGAACTTAAATCCATTACATCTTCAATGCGTACATGCTCATCCCAACGCTCATCCTGACGAATTTTTTTGACATCAATCACTTCTTTAATAAGGCCCGGTCTTCGTGACATCACGACAACTCGATCAGCCAAGTAGACAGCCTCCTCAACGGCATGGGTTATAAACAAGACAGTCCTTGGATTTTTTCTTGCCAGCTTTACCAATTCTTCTTGCATAACAACCCGCGTTTGAGCATCGAGGGCGCCAAAAGGCTCATCCATTAGCAAAACACCAGGGTCCAGAACGTAAGCACGCGCAATCGCTACCCTCTGCTGCATTCCACCCGATAATTGGTGCGGATAGGCTGCTTCATACCCCTCTAGACCAACTAAGGTAATTAGATTTGCAGCTCGCTTATTTCGCTCAGGCTCATCTAATCCCATTGCCTTTAGACCGAAGGTAATGTTATCCAATA
>JBEBBK010000080.1:0-5741 GCA_041158405.1 Pseudomonadota bacterium | reverse complement strand
GAATATGCAAATGCGAGACCATTTACGCGGCGGAAAAATTGAATACCGTGACGATACCCAAGAATATCGCGTGAGTCCGCCCGCTAACCAACCCAAAAACGCTCCGCCATCCTCTCGGGCTATTTTAGCTCCACGTAGTAAAGTATTAATTCAATGAATACTGATTCTGCAGCCACCCCCGTCACCCCAACACTGATCGCAAGCAACCTGCAAAAGCGCTATGGATCTCGAACGGTTGTTCGGGACGTTTCGATTGAAGTGAAATGCGGCGAGGTTGTGGGGTTGCTTGGCCCCAATGGCGCCGGTAAGACAACGTCGTTTTACATGATTGTTGGTCTTGTTCCCCTGGATGGCGGCAACATTAATTTAGATGGAAAAGAAATTAGCCATTTACCGATTCATGAACGCGCTCGGATGGGTTTGTCGTATCTCCCGCAAGAAGCTTCCATATTTCGGAAACTCAATGTTGCTGAAAATATTCAAGCCATACTGGAGTTACAAGTTCAAGGCGGTAAGGCGCTAAGCAAAACAGAAATTCGAGAGCGCCTAGACGAACTCCTGGGGGAGTTACAGATTACCCATCTGCGCAACAATCCTGCACTATCCCTCTCGGGTGGGGAACGGCGGCGCGTTGAAATTGCTAGGGCACTTGCATCGCAACCTAAATTTATATTGCTCGATGAGCCATTTGCAGGGGTTGATCCCATAGCGGTTGGGGAAATTCAGCGCATCGTTCGTTTTCTTCGGGATCGCCAAATCGGGGTGTTAATTACCGACCACAATGTGCGCGAAACATTGGGTATATGCGATCACGCCTACATTATTAGCGAAGGCAGCGTCCTTGCTGCAGGTAAGCCAGATGAGATTATTGAGAATGATGCTGTCCGGCGCGTCTATCTGGGTGAAAATTTCCGTATGTAATTTGCTCTAATTGTGATTTACTAGTAGTTCGTTTCTACTCTGGAGGCATTGCTTATGAACTTGAAAATCAACAGCCGTCATCTTGAAGTAACCCCCGCAATGCGCGCCCATGTAGAGCTAGGAATGAGTAAGGTTCGAAAGCACTTTGATCACGTGATTGACGCGACTATTTTCTTGATGATCGATAACGCCAAGGAAAAAGACTTAAGGCAAACCGCCGAATTAACAATTCACCTCAAAGGCAAGGATTTGTACGCTGAGGCACATAATGCCGATCTTTACCACGCCATCGATGCTGCAGTTGGCAAGCTAGAGCGGCAGGTGGTCAAACACAAGGAAAAGGTGCAAGACCACCACCACGAAAAACACGCAGAATAAGCAGATTGATTGGGCTAGTCATATAATCAATTGCATATGAATGCCCTACTTGATCTTTTCACACCAGACTGCATTGCGCTTCATAGTCCTGCCAAAAACAGGTCTGAAGCCTTTGCACTGGCAGGCTCTCTATTTAGTCAGCGTTTAAACCTCAGCGCTGATCTCATTATTTCGTTTTTAAATGCCCGTGAGGATTTGGGCTCTACTGCGCTGGGTGCTGGGGTTGCAATACCGCATGGCAGAGTAAAGGGATTGAAAGATCCTGTGGCCGCATTGGTTCGGCTGAATGCGCCGATTGACTTTGCTGCTCCTGATAGCCTACCTGTATCAGTCCTCATTTTTTTACTGGTGCCAGAAAAGGCAACGCAACAGCATTTAGAAATCCTTTCTTCGATTGCGCAACTTCTCTCTGATCCCGATTTGCGCAGCAAAATCAGCGCCGAAAACGATCCGGAAAAAGTATGTCAGCTACTCCAGGAATGGAGTGCCTGATTTATGTCACAACATCTGCTGCTTGAGGGTCTCACCGCGCTTCAGATTTTTGATGACAATGTCTCCGAGCTTAAGCTGTCTTGGATTCGCGGCCTAGAAGGCTCTGATCGTAAATTTCCCACCGAAGCAGTACGCGCAGCTGCGGCTTCCTCTGACCTGGTTGGTCACCTCAACTTAATCCACCCCAGCCGTATTCAAATATTTGGCGAGCAAGAAGTGGATTACCACGCCGACCTGACCGCCGAACAGCGGCATGCTCAAATTGCTAATCTAATTTCCAAGACCCCGCCCTGCGTGATTGTGGCAGATGGTCGCGTAGCCGATCCCGAATTAGAGTTGTTTTGTCAGCGCTCCTCAACTCCGCTATTCACCACTCCCGTATCGGCAGCGGAGGTGATTGACCATTTACGTACTTACTTAACCAAAATAGGAGCCCCGCAAGTCACGATGCACGGCGTCTTTATGGATATTTTGGGACTAGGCGTACTCATTACAGGGGAATCAGGTCTGGGTAAAAGCGAATTGGGTTTAGAGCTGATCTCTCGAGGTCATGGCCTGGTTGCCGATGATGCAGTCGATTTTGCTCGCCTGGGTCCAGACTACATTGAAGGCCGTTGCCCTGTGATTCTCAGGAACTTACTCGAAGTACGCGGCCTGGGCTTGCTCGACATTCGAACTATTTTTGGCGAAACCGCAGTCCGCCGTAAATTGAAGCTACGCCTGATTGTGCAACTGGTCCGCCGCAACGATGGTGAATTTGAGCGCCTACCGATTGATGCGCAGTTTATTGATGTGCTCGGAACGCAAATTCGTACTGTAAAAATTCAAGTGGCGGCAGGACGAAATCTAGCCGTACTGGTCGAGGCCGCGGTCCGCAATACCATTTTGCAATTGCGTGGCATCGACACCCTCAAAGAGTTCATTGAGCGGCAACGCGAACAAATGATCACCGAATCAGAGCAACCAAAAAGCCAAGGGCGCTTAATTTAGTATGCAAATCCATCTGATAACCGGCATCTCTGGTTCAGGTAAATCGGTTGCCCTCAGGGCATTTGAAGACAGTGGTTACGATTGCGTCGATAACCTGCCTGTGCCACTGTTAGAAAATCTCATCACTGCGATGGAAAATGAAGGGCGTGAGTTTGTTGCAGTTGCAATCGATGCGCGTCGCGGCCAATCGATTGGAGAGCTTCCGGCCCTCCTTGAAAAAATTCGCAAAAAACACGAAGTCCGCATTCTATTTCTGAATGCCGATACCAACACCTTGGTGCAGCGCTTCTCCGAAACGCGTCGTCGCCATCCTCTTTCTACTCCTGTCAGCGCACAGCAGAATCAATCCGCCACCATCATTGAGGCCATCGAGCGTGAACGCAGTTTGCTTGACCCACTGCGAGAGCAGGCCCACAGTATCGATACCAGCAATCTTCCATCGCATACCCTGCGTGCTTGGATTCACGAGCTTCTCAAAGATAAACCCCATGGACTCACATTAATTCTGGAGTCATTTGGTTTTAAGAAAGGGGTGCCCAGCGAGGCTGACTTGGTTTTTGATGTTCGCTGCCTCCCCAACCCCCATTACGACAAAGTGCTACGCCCATTAACTGGGCATGACGAGCCAGTGAAAGCCTTTTTACGCGAACTGCCAATAGTCAACAGTATGGAAGAAGACATTATTCACTTTGTTGAGAAGTGGCTTCCCAGCTACATTGCTGACGGCAGAAGCTATTTGACCGTTGCAATAGGCTGTACCGGCGGTCAACACCGCTCGGTCTTTTTAGTCGATCAACTCATGGCCTACTTTTCTAAACAATCAGACTTGCATTCGCGCATTGATCTGATTCAGCGGCACCGCGAGCTCGACTCCATGACTCCAGCAGCAGCCTGATCGGCTGAGCCAGTCCGTACTGCTCAAGAGCGCCTAGCTCAGCCCAAATAAACTGAGCTTCATCTGACTCAATAGTCCTATCCATCTCTTTTTTTGCTTTGCCATTAAGGACCATCTCATAAGTCTGAATCTGCAAAACGCGGTGGCTAAAAATATGCTTCACGCGCGTACCCATCGCTACTGATTGTCCAAATAAAACCGATCGCTTCTTAGAAAATCGATTTGGCAAAATCAATTCAAGCAACTGCTCACTAGTTAATGGCTCTGCCTCGCCGGTAGCCCTAGCCTCTCCATCTGCTTGCGCTTGCCACTCACCCTCTGGTAGCGACCAAAGACCGCCCCAGATTGCTTTAGCGGGACGCTTTTGCAGTAGCACCGCATTGCCGTGCGCCAGAATACCAACGGCACAGGCAAATTGCGGCGACTTCTTTTTGGGCAGCTTCTTTGGAATGGCGAGCACTTGATCATTCGCTCTTGCCTGACACGAACCCTCAAATGGGCATGGTGTTTTTTGCGTGAGGCAAACCGGTTGCTTTGCTGTACACCAAGTAGCACCAAAATCCATCAGTGCCTGGGTATACACCGGCATGTCTTTTGGTGTTAGCGGGAGAAGTTCGGTGGCCAACTGCCATAGCGAATCAGTCGCCTTTTTTTCTTGTAGTGCGCCACCAATACCAAAGAGCCGAGCCAATACGCGCTTCACATTCGCATCCAAGATTGGCGCCCTTACCTGAAAGGCAAATGCGGAAATTGCGCCTGCAGTAGACCGGCCGATTCCACTGAGGCTTTCGAGTGCAAGAGGGTCAGATGGAAATTGCCCTTGGTATTGGGTTACGACTTGTTTTGCGCAGGCATGTAAATTACGCGCCCGCGAGTAGTAACCAAGGCCACTCCATTCAGCCAATACCTCATCGATATCGGCCTTAGCCAAATGCGCCACCGATGGAAAGCGCTTCATCATTTTGGGGTAGCGCTCCAGCACCGTGGCTACCTGGGTTTGTTGCAGCATGATTTCAGAAACCCACACAGCATAGGGGTCAGTAATGCTTTGCCATGGCATGCCATAGCGTCCATATTGCTTATGCCACTGCATCAGCTGCTTTGAAAATGATGCAATCAGAGCGGAATCGTGCGTAGGCTGCGGACTTAACGCTTTTGGCATACAGGGCAAAGGTAGGTGGATCGCTGACCTTGAACGATCTGCTGAATCGCTGTATTGCAGACTCGACAAGGCTCGCCCCGTCGGTCATAGACTTTACTTTGCATCGTGAAGTAGCCCTGCTTACCCTCGCTGTTGACAAAATCACGTAAGGTACTACCACCTGCAGCAATCGCCTTCTGCAGCACCATTCGCACCGCACTGGCCAAACGCGCACATTGTGGTTTTGTCAGTTTTCCAGCCTGCTTTGCAGGATGTATTCCGGCCTCAAACAAACTCTCTGAGCAGTAAATATTGCCAACCCCAACGACGGCCTGCCCTGCTAGCAAAAACTGTTTGACTGCAACGCTACGGCCACGGGAACAGCGGTAAAGCACAGCAGCGCCCCGCTCGTTCGCAAAATCAGCTGAAAAGGGTTCTGTGCCTAACTTGCGCAGTAAAGGGTGATCTTCGACTGGACCGCTCTTATTTGGATGCCACAGCACTGCCCCAAATTTACGCGGATCATGCAAGCGTAAGCTGCGCTTACCGAATACCACCACAACCCGGTCATGGGGCTTTAATGGCTCCTTCACTGGCAACACCCGTAGGACTCCCGTCATGCCCAAATGGATCAGCAAATGCCCTTGATCCATTTGCAACAACAAATACTTTCCCCTTCGCTCAATGCCGTGCAGGGTTTGGCCTAGCAAGATTGATCGTAGATTACGCGGTACAGGCCAGCGCAACCTGCCATCAATAATGAGGGCGTCGGTAATTCGCTCCCCCTCTAGGTGCGGTTGTATTCCAAGGCGAGTCACTTCAACTTCTGGGAGTTCTGGCATAGGTGAATTGTAGATTCGGAGATTAGAATGTGCTTATGACCCATTTCATGCATCTTCGCCTCGCCCTAGCGCGGCTACCGGC
>JBEBBK010000079.1:0-5750 GCA_041158405.1 Pseudomonadota bacterium | reverse complement strand
ATAGCGAGACGCTTCCTCATACAAACGAATGCTGATATCGCGCATTTGATTGGCTAGGGGCGCACCAATGCGCTTCACTACTTCTTCAAATGAAATGTTTTCATCGTGCTCACCCACGGCTGATTTAGCGGCAGGTGTAAAAATGGGTTGGGCTAACTTTTGGGCATTTTGCAAGCCAGGCGGCAAAGGAACACCGCACACGCTGCCGGTTTCTTGGTAGTCTTTCCAGCCACTGCCCGCCAAATAACCGCGGACTACAGCCTCAACCAAAATGGGCTTGAGTCGCTTTGCTACCACCGCACGACCTTGCACCTGCTCTACTTCATCCGCTTTCACTACGCTAGCCGGATCAATTCCAGTGAGGTGATTTGGAATCACATGGGCTAATTTATCAAACCAAAAATTCGCCATTTGATTGAGGATGACGCCTTTTTCAGGAATAGGTTGAGGCAAAATCACATCAAAGGCCGATAGGCGATCGGTTGTGATCATCAGTAAACGATCACTACCTACTTCATAGACGTCACGTACTTTACCTTTAGAGAGCAAAGGCAAAGAGGTAATTGAGGTTGCGTGCAATGCTTTTTTCATGGCATTACTTGACGATCTGGGCAAGCTGACCGCCACGATAGCGCTCGGCCATTTTTTCCAATGCAATCGGTTTAATCTTGGCTGCTTGACCGGCACAGCCGAACGAGGTGTAACGTGCAACGCAAATCGCTTTAGCGGCTTCGCGTGCTGGCTTGAGGTAGTCGCGTGGATCAAATTTGCCTGGGTTCTCAAACAGATAACGGCGAATTGCAGCCGTCATAGCCAAACGAATGTCGGTATCAATATTAATTTTGCGAACACCGTGCTTGATGCCTTCCTGTATTTCTTCTACGGGTACGCCGTAGGTTTCTTTCATGTCGCCACCAAAAGCCCGAATCTCAGCAAGCAACTCTTGCGGAACACTGGAGGACCCATGCATCACGAGATGGGTGTTGGGAATGCGCTGGTTGATTTCTTTAATGCGGGTGATGGCCAAAATATCGCCGGTTGGCTTCTTGGTAAATTTATAGGCGCCATGGCTTGTACCAATTGCAATAGCCAGTGCATCGCATTGCGTCGCGCGCACAAAATCAGCGGCCTGCTCGACATCGGTCAATAACTGCTCGCGGGTCATTGCGCCATCAGCGCCGTGACCATCTTCTTTATCGCCCATCATGGTTTCAAGGGAACCCAAAACACCCAGCTCCGCTTCTACCGTAACGCCAATCGAGTGGGAGAACTTCACCACCTCTTGCGACACTGCGACGTTGTAGTCATAACTCGCAACCGATTTACCATCAGCTTCGAGTGAGCCGTCCATCATCACGCTGGTAAAGCCGCTTTTAATCGCCGCCATACATACAGCTGGACTTTGGCCATGGTCTTGGTGCATCACCACTGGAATGTGCGGATATTCTTCTATGGCTGCGGAAATCAAGTGGCGCAAAAATGCTTCCCCCGCATATTTACGAGCCCCTGCCGATGCTTGCATGATGACGGGTGCGCCCACCTCATCTGCCGCCATCATGATGGCCTGTACCTGCTCTAAATTATTGACATTAAAAGCAGGCAATCCGTAAGTGTGTTCGGCAGCATGGTCTAGCAGTTGGCGCATGGATACAAGGGGCATAACAGTCTCTTCTATTTAAAGGGATAAAAATCAGGGTCTTATTTTACGTTGACAATCTTTAAGGTATTAGTGCCACCAGGAGAACCCATCGGCGCACCAATGGTCAATACAATCGTATCGCCTGTTTTCACGGCACCGAGCTCTTTAAGCCGTGCCTCAACCTGCGCCAACGCCGTATCGCGATCGTTACTGAGCGCCAAAGCTAGGGGAGTGACATTGCGATACGTACTCAATACACGCTGGGTTGAAATGTTCGGCGTTAAGGCAAAAATTGGTACATGAATGTTATGGCGACTCATCCAGATTGGAGTAGAGCCCGACTGCGTTAATGCGGCAATTGCGGTTGCGTGTAAATGGTGCGCAGTAAACAAGGCACCCAAAGCAATGGTCTGATCGATGCGGGCAAAGGTCTGATCCAAAAAGTCGGTATCAAGACGAACTTGTTCTGATTTTTCTGCTTCGATGCAAATCTCTGACATCTGTTCAATGGTCTTGACGGGGTACATTCCCGTGGCAGACTCTGCCGACAGCATCACGGCATCAGTCCCATCCAAGACCGCATTGGCGACGTCACTCACCTCGGCGCGGGTTGGCACTGGCGCATTAATCATGGACTCCATCATTTGCGTGGCCGTAATCGTAAATTTATCGGCTTCCCGAGCTAGCTTGATCATCCGCTTTTGCAAGGCTGGTACAGCAGGGTTGCCCACCTCAATGGCGAGGTCGCCGCGCGCGACCATAATGCCGTCGCTCTCTGCAATGATGCTATTGAGGGCATCGGGCTCAATCGCCTCGGCACGCTCCACTTTAGCAATCAATTTGACCTTATGCACGCCATGCTTGGCGCTCGCTGCATCCGCTAATTTGCGGGCGTAGGCCATATCCGCGCCATCTTTTGGAAAACTGATCGCCACAAAATCAACGCCCATTGCAATCGCGGCATCTAAATCGAGAATGTCTTTTTCAGTTAAGGCAGGGGCTGTTAAACCACCACCAGCACGATTGATCCCTTTGTTGTTCGAGAGTGCGCCACCAAGCTCAACCCGCGTATGAATCTCACCGCCCTTCACCGACTCCACTCGTAACACGATCAAGCCGTCATTCAGTAACAATCGATCGCCTGCACGTACGTCATTGGGTAAATTTTTGTAGTCGAGACCAACGCGTTCTTCGTTACCCAGATTACAGGCAACATCCAAAATAAATGCAGCGCCTTCCTTCAGCATGGCCTTACCATCTGCAAACTTACCAACCCGAATCTTAGGTCCTTGTAGGTCCGCCATAATGCCGAGCTCACGACCCACTTCGGCGCAAATTGATCGGACTAAGTCATGGCGTGCGCGGTGGTCTTCAACGGTTCCGTGCGAAAAGTTTAGTCGAACTACATCCAATCCGGCGCGGATCATGTCTCGCAAAACATCTGGCTTCTCTGAGGCGGGTCCTAGTGTTGCAATAATCTTTGTGGCTCGTAACATGAAACGCTCCTTTTTATTCACTGCCTCGCTCAACCAACACTGCAAAAGCCGGTAATGTTTTGCCTTCCAGAAATTCTAGAAAAGCGCCGCCACCGGTAGATATGTAATCGACTTGATTTTCTATGCCGTACTTGGCAATTGCTGCCAAGGTATCGCCACCACCCGCAATCGAAAATGCTGGGGAATGGGCAATCGCTGCCGCAATCATTTTGGTACCACCACCGAATTGATCAATCTCAAAAACACCTAAAGGCCCGTTCCAAACAATCGTGCCTGCATGGGCCAGCATAGTAGATAGGCGTGCGGCCGTCTTCGGGCCTACATCCAAAATCATGTCGTCCTCGGCCACCTCATTGGATGGCACCCGATTGGCGCGTGCTAATGGCGAGAGTTCGTTGGCTACCACCACGTCTTCTGGAATCGGCACATGGGCGCCACGCTTTTCCATCAGGTCCATGATTTCCCGGGCTTCATTAACGAGGTCGGGCTCTGCCAAAGACTTACCAATCGGCAGGCCTTTGGCCAGCATGAAGGTATTGGCAATGCCGCCGCCCACAATCAACTCATCTACTTTTTCGGCAAGGGCTTTCAGAATAGTCAGCTTACTCGATACCTTTGAGCCTGCAACGATGGCAATCAAGGGTCGTTTGGGATTAGCAAGGGCTCGGCTTAAGGCATCGAGCTCAGCGGCCATCAACGGACCCGCACAGGCAATCGGCGCAAAACGCGCCACACCATGGGTAGTGGCTTCAGCGCGATGTGCTGTCCCGAAAGCATCGTTGACATAAACATCGCAGAGTGCGGCAATTTTTTTCGAGAGTGCTTCGCTGTTTTTCTTTTCGCCCACATTGACGCGGCAGTTTTCCAGCAGCACGAGATCTCCGGGCTGAAGATCAAAACCACCATCGACCCAATTGCTAATCAGGGGTACTTTGCGATGGAGGATTTCTGCGATGCGATGCGCTACCGGTGCCAAGCTGTCTTCCGGTTTAAATTGACCTTCGGTTGGTCTACCCAAATGGGAAGTCACCATCACTGCAGCCCCAGCTTGTAAGCAAATTTCAATGGCCGGAATGGATGCCCGAATACGGGTGTCCTCTGTAATTTTGCCAGCCTCATCCTGAGGTACATTCAGATCCGAGCGAATCAGTACCCGCTTGCCTTTTAATAGTCCGGCCTGCGCTAAGTCATGGAGGCGTTTTACTTTAAAAAGGGTATCGGACATGGAAATGCAATTCGGTAAAAGAACAATCCCCCATTCTAAAACCAGTAGCGCAGCGCGCTGTAAACCAGCATCCCAATGATGAGGGTTGGCAACATGGTGCGTAGCCAGGTAAAGGCCACAAAAGCAGCTAAACCAGCCCAAAGCTGCGGTAGGGCCCAATTAAACTGGCTTATTTGGGTGGCGCTGGCCGGCATCACGATTTCCGGGGCCAAAATCGCCACAATCGCCGCCAGCGGAGCATACCGAATGGAGCGCAGAATGAGTTCGGGCATCCGCACCCGATCCCCCCAAAACATAAAAAAGCCCCGTGTACCCAAGGTCACTAGGCCCATGCCCACAAGGAGTATGCCGATTTCAAGGGAGGTAAGGCTAGGCATACCTAATCTCCCGCACTAACTGAATTGGTTTGGGGGTCTTTGGGGCGGCGATCGCTGACAATGCCCACCACAATTGCGGCAATGATCGCTAGAACAATATTGAGCTTAAAGGGCAAGCTCATGCTGAGAACGGCAACTAAGGCCGCAACGCCAGCAGCCCAGCGCGCTGCAGCGCGGTCCAGCATGGGCACAATAATCGCAATTAAGGCAAGGGTGCCGGCAAACTCCAGTCCCCAGCTTTGCGGTATTTGCCCTGCTAGGGCAATACCCAAGAGGGAACCCAGCTGCCAAATACTCCAGTTACCGCAGGTTAGTCCATACATAAAAGCGATGCGCGATTGGCGGGCAGTAGCGCTTTCCTTGGGCGGGTGGGCCTCAGGGTGCCTCGAGGTGTACATCAAATAGCCAAAATCGGCCGTGAAGTAGCCCAAGGTGGCTCGGCGCCAGAGTGGCAAGGAGCAAAAATGCGCCTGCATCCCAATGCTAAAGATAACGAAGCGCAAATTGACGACAAACGCCGTAATTAAGATCGTCCAGACTGGCAAGCCAAGCGCAATCAGGGGCAATGCAGCCAATTGCGCTGTGCCCGCAAAAACCAAGAGGCTCATGCTGACAGCCTGCCAGAGGGTCAAAGTGGATTTCCCCATGGCCAAGCCGGTCACTAAGGCCCAGGTAAAAATCGTCACGACGGACTTTGACATGGTGCGTAAACCATCCTGAAAGGCCAGCTGCTCATCGCGCTGCCAAGCAAAATATGGCAAATGGCTCAGAATCAAAGGGGCTTTAGGGTGCTTAGGCATCGGAACCCCCATTATAGGAAGCGCTGCCGCCTGCTCTACAATAAAGCCCATGTTAGGCAGCTTGGTTTTGCAACTCGATTGCAGGACGGAAAGCTCCGATTAATTCAACGCAAAAGGTAGATAACATGTCGATGTCCGACCGCGATGGTTTTATTTGGTCCGATGGAAAACTTATTCCATGGCGCGAAGCAACAACCCATGTGCTAACGCACA
>JBEBBK010000078.1:0-5812 GCA_041158405.1 Pseudomonadota bacterium | reverse complement strand
GGTAAAGGCCTTCCACGCCGCCCTAGGCCTTACTGGATTAATTGTCACCAAGCTAGATGGCACGGCTAAAGGTGGAGTGATTTGCGCCTTGGCACAAACTCTTCAAGTGGAGGATAAGCCCCTTATCTTTGCACTGGGCAAGGGAGAGGGTATTGAGGACCTGATACCCTTTAATGCGAAGCAGTACGCTACAGAATTATTCAATTAAATCAGTTAGTTATAGAATAACAATCAAATTAGCACTCTCCTAAATAGAGTGCTAAAATGAAGTTATTCTTACTACTGATAATCACAAGTTAACAATGGTCCAAAAGAACATATTGAAGTCTCCTATAGCTGCTACGCCATTTTCGTATCAAGGAAGTATGAGCGCTAGCCTAAGCACATCTATGTTGCCCTCACTCGGGGTTGGCACATTGGATTCTTACATTGCTTATGTCAATCGGCTGCCTATGCTGAGTGCTGCTGAAGAGTTGCACCTAGCGCAAGAGTTTCGACGCACTGAGAGCGTTGATGCCGCGAAGGGTTTAGTTCTCTCCCACTTGCGCCTCGTCGTGTCCGTTGCGCGCCAATACTTGGGCTATGGCATTCCGCATGCAGACCTAATCCAAGAAGGCAACCTTGGCCTGATGAAGGCAGTGAAGCGTTACGACCCAACGCAAGGTGCGCGTCTCGTTTCATATGCGATTCATTGGATCAAAGCAGAGATCCATGAATACATTCTAAAAAATTGGCGCCTCGTTAAGCTCGCGACTACCAAAGCGCAGCGCAAATTGTTTTTCAATCTGCGCAGCAATAAGCCAACACTGAATGCACTCAGCGCAACCGAGGTAGAAGCCTTAGCCAAAGCCTTGGATGTAAAAGGCGCAGAGGTACGTGAGATGGAAATGCGCTTAGCGGGTGGCGATGTTGCTTTAGAAGGCGATGACTCCGACGAGGATGCTTACGCGCCGATTCAGTGGCTGGCCGATGAGAGCCAAGAGCCAACTCGGGTAATGGCCGCAAACGATACAAGCCGCTTACATGGTCCCTTGCTAGAACAAGCATTAAGTGGGCTAGATGATCGTAGCCGTGACATTGTGCAGTCGCGTTGGCTTTCCATGGATGCCGAGGGTAATGGCACTAAAACATTGCATGAATTGGCAGCAGAGTATGGTATTTCCGCAGAGCGGGTGCGCCAAATTGAAACGGCTGCCCTCAAAAAAATGCGCGGCCTACTCGAAGCATCGGCAGCTTAATTCAATCCTGTTTTTTATTGCAGAATGTTTTTCAAGTCATGCGCCAAGACTTCAGGTCCTTGGGCATGCTTGATGTAAAGTCGTAACTGACCGTTCTGATCAAATACGTAACTTCCTGCACTATGGTCCATCGTGTAAGAGCCCGGCCTTGATCCGGGTACTTTTTTGTAATAAATTCGAAAGTCCTTCGCTACCTTCTCAAGGCCAGCCTCGTCCGCAGGACGGAGGCCAACGAAACTAGAATTAAATGCCGGTACGTACTGCGCCAACACGCTTGCCGTATCGCGCTCAGGATCGACGGTAATAAAAATAACCTGTACCTTAGCGGCTTTGGGGCCAAGTAGTTTGAGCGCCTCATCCATCTCCGTTAAGGTGGTGGGGCACACATCGGGACACTGCGTAAATCCAAAAAATACTACAGCCACTTTGCCTTTGTAATCAGCCATGGTTTTTGTATTGCCACTGCTATCAAGCAAACTAAAGTTGTTGCCAAACGCAGTACTGCCCGTAATATCAACGTTCTTAAAGCTTGGCTTTGGACTGCACCCAAGCATGCTGATAATAAGCAGTGACAACAAGCCCAGCCCCAACATCCTGATTGGGGCAATATTCAAAAACGAGCGTAAATTCAAACTAAACATAATGGTCTATTAATAGAACAGCAAACAACAGGGATAGATAGGTAATCGAATAACGAAAGGTCTTCTTCGCCAGTTGATCGCTATACGACACATATAAAGCAATCGCGTAGGCTAAGAAAATCAGGCCCAAAATGATTGCGCCAATCAAATAGAGCAAGCCACTCATGCCATAAATGTAGGGCAATAAGGTGGCTGCAATCAAAATCAAGGTGTAGAGCAAGATATTCAATAAGGTAAAGCGCTCGCCGTGCGTTACCGGCAGCATAGGCAGCCCAGACTTTTCATAATCCTCACGGCGATACAAGGCAAGTGCCCAAAAGTGAGGAGGGGTCCAAGCAAAAATGATCAGCACTAGTAACCATGCCTCAGCCGATAGGGAGTTGGTTACTGCAACCCAACCCAGGGCTGGTGGCATTGCGCCAGAGAGACCACCAATCACAATGTTTTGCGGTGTCGCCGGCTTTAAGAACCAGGTGTAAATTACCGCGTACCCAACAAAGGTGGCAAAGGTTAGCCACATCGTTAATGGGTTTGTGAAATACCACAGCGCTGCCATCCCAATAGCGCCGATGATGATTGAAAAAACAATGATGTGGGATGATGAAATTTCACCGGTGGCTGATGGCCGCCACGCAGTTCGACGCATCTTGGCATCGACCGCCTGTTCAATTAAACAATTAACCGCAAACGCAGCGCTGGCTAGCATCCAAATGCCAATGGTTCCGCCGATGAGAACCGAGTAAGGCACCATGCCTGGGGTAGCCAAAAACATACCGATGATGGCGCAGAAAACCGCCAACATGGTGACGCGCGGCTTTGTTAAGACCACGTATTGGCGCCACTTCGGCATCGGCCTCACCGCAGATCCAAGGGTGTTGGGAGTACTCATGCGATTCGCCTAGGGCTTACTGAAGTATGTGTCCATGAAGCCCATGCCGACATCCGCACCAGGCACAAGACAAGAGCAGCTGCGCCTGCTGTGTGCAATAAGGCGGCTAGTAGCGGCCACTGAAAGACGACATTGGAAATACCAGTTAGCACTTGCAATACCAGCAAGACAAGGACGGCTAGAGCCCATCGACGTAATGTTGGCTCATTTTGTTGGGCACTCCGCCACGCAAAATAGCCCAATACAAGCATGGCCGCAATGGCAAATACCCGGTGCGTCCAATGGATTGTCTGCAGTGCAATGGTTGAAATCGCTCCGCCTTGTGCATCAAGCCCAAGCTCACGCCATAGGGTAAATGCATTGCCCCAATCGGTCTCAGGCCTAAAGCTACCCATGCAGGTCGGAAAATCGGGGCAGGCCAGCACGGCATAGTTAGTGCTAACCCAAGCCCCTAAAAATACTTGCCAGAACAAAATTCCAAAACTGACTGCAAGCAGCTTTCCAGACAGCAGAGGCTTATTAGCCTTAGCGCCTCTCTCCTGCCAAGGCTGCTGTGCATACCAGGTGAGGAGAGCCAATAAAATTAAAGCAAGCATTAGATGAATCGATACGATGATGGGTTGTAATTTTAACGTCACCGTCCATGCGCCAAACGCACCTTGCAAGCAAACCAATGCGAGCAAAACTAGGCTGCCAACGATGGCTTTGGTGCCTAACTCCTTTGCTTTAGCGATCGCTAAGCCAACTTGCAACACAATCAAAGCGCCAACGGTCATTGCTAAATAGCGATGCAGCATTTCAATCCAGGCTTTGACTTCAGTCACAGGACCATCCGGCATGGCTGCTTCCGCCAAACGAATCTGCTCCATTGCCCGAAATGGATTTGAGGTGCCGTAACATCCTGGCCAATCGGGACAGCCAAGGCCAGAGTCACTTAGGCGCGTGAAGGCACCAAAGACGATTAAATCAAACGTGAGAAAGACGATGGTCCAGTTAAGACGCTGAAATAGATTGAGACTTGGTCGTGAGAATAGATACGCGAGCGGTATGCCCGCAAATACGATGGCGATTGCGGCTAACTCCAGAAAGAGGATTGCGCTATTGCTCATTGAATCTTTTCACCTGCCTTATTTACTTTGAGCAACTTCTCTAGATCCTTGCGCATTCCGCCGAACTCTTTTGGATCGGCGGTGACAGTAAACTGCATCATCTTTTCACCAAAGGGATTGAGGAGCTGAATATCCTTACCGCCTTGGTTGGCATTAAGCCAATTAGTCCACTGTGCTTTTTCTGCTGCAGCGGTAGGTGCATTCACAATAAAGAAGCCGGCTGTCTGCTCATCGTATGCGCGCCTTACTTGCGGATCGACTGGCATGCCATCGGTTACAACCCAAACCAATTGCGTACGGGGACTTTGCTTGCCCAGCGCAACGCGTACCTGACGCATTAAAAATAAGGCTTGTAAACACGCTTCATTTTGGCTGACGCACTCAGCGGCAGGACGCGCAACTAAGAGCGTCCACTTGCCTTCTAGAGGCAGATTAAACCAAGCGGATTGCGCCTGCTCTGGGGGCGTGACTAGCCTGCCGTAATTGGTTTTTCCACCTTCTGGCTTTAAAACATAAAACGTAAAGTAGGAGGCAATAACCGGTAGAGCACATGCAAACAAGAGCAACAGCATTTGAATGCGGCCACGGCGGGTTTGTGCGTTTGGTATCGGCGCCTCATGCTGCGCCGCCGGTATCAACAGCTCTTTATCTTCCACTATCGTTCTACCTTTTTGTTGTTTGGCGAATTCGCAGCAAGCCATGAATCAACCAAAATAAGAAGGCACTCAGCGCGAGTGCAAACCACTGGAATGCATAAGCATAATGGCGATCGACGCCGCTTGCTGCTGCGGTCCAATTTCGCATTAAGCCATCTTTTTCGAGTTCGCTCATTTGCTTCAAAACAAAGGGGATTTGTTGCCACCGATGGCGCTCAGCTTCCTTGGTCAGATCTAGATTTTGCTGTATCCGTACCGGACCATTGCTGCCCGCCCCACCATCACCCAGCTCATACACGCGGTCGGGCTGGGCAATACCGATTCCTTCAATACGTACCTTGCCGCTGGGGGTATTAATCGGTGGCAGGGCCATGCGGTCCTCTCGATTACGGGGAGCCCAACCGCGCTGAACCCAAATAACCGTGTTCTCCATTTCAGTGATCTGAAATGGCATCAGCACATAGAATCCGGACTGGCCTGAGCCCGCTTTCGATGCTGCTGCGCCTGGCTGTGGGCGGTTATCCAACCAAATGGCCTGATCGGCTAAAAACGCGCCATCGACCTCCAACCGGCGGCTATCTGCCTCGGCTAAAGTCCATTGTGGTTTTGTGTTTAGATTAAGTGGCGGGAGCGCAATCTGGGTGGCGAGCTTTTCTGCTTTCTCAATTTTTCCAGCGGCGCGGCTCATCTGCCATAGGCCTGCACTAATACCAATCGACATCACCACTGCCATGGCAATGGTTGGAATCACTCGATTGTGGAGCAAGCTAGAAAAAATATTCAATGGTAGGATTCTGTTATGAAATGGATTATGCCCGCTGCCCTTTTGCTTATTATTGCCAGCCTAGGTTCGGCTTTGTATTACATGATGAAAGACAAAGGCAATAGCTCTCGGATGGTTCATTCGCTCATGCTACGCATCGGCCTATCCATTGCTCTTTTCTTAGGCATTTGGCTTGCTTATTCCTTAGGCTATATCCAGCCCACCGGAATCAAAATCGGCCAATAAACTTGGCCGATTTCGTCTTCGATTGAACTTGCCATTGCTGGCCAGCTCATCCAGCACTTACATCCAATAGATGACGACGTAGAGTCCAAGCCAAACGACGTCAACAAAGTGCCAATACCATGATGCACCTTCAAAGGCAAAGTGGTTATCCGCAGTAAAGTCGCCGCGAATGGCTCTGCGCAAAACTACAGCCAACATCAATGCGCCTAAGAAGACGTGAAATCCATGAAATCCGGTCAACATAAAGAAGGTTGAGCCGTAAACGCCTGA
>JBEBBK010000077.1:0-6184 GCA_041158405.1 Pseudomonadota bacterium | reverse complement strand
TGCACGGGTTTAAATAAAAATTGCGCTATTAGGAGCGTTGCCTAGGCGGGCGATAAAGCCCTTCAATCCGCGATGACAAACTTAGTGACGGACTGAAAGGAATAATCTCTCTTGAGCTTTGAACAGGTTGAAGCGGGGTTATGTCTGGGACGATGCCCAGCAGGCTGAAGCAGCAGCTGTGAGAAGTTTTAGCGCCAGAACGATGCGCATTGTCATGAGATCCATGGCAGTCATCAACAACCACCGTGTGGCAGTCTGGACTAAGGTCTTGCGTGTGCGCCACAGGAACATCCAAAGACACAGCCGCATTGCTAACCACGGGGGCGAACAATACGCTTAGGGCGACTAGAAGGGTCATCAGTGTCTTAATACTCACGTGTTAATTATGCGCTTAAGCAGCCATCGCATCAATTTGAGCAAAACCCCGAGCTTGACGAATAGAAATGTCCTAGACAAAATTGTTTGCAAGTCCTACTATTTCACTAGGGCATGTGGCCTGATTTGTCCTTTAAAAACACTTACGATCTGAATAAGCGGCTAAACAAAGAAGTTCTTTTTCGGGATAGACAACATGAGATCAATGATCTGGATACTTTGGCCATCATTTGTGGCTGCTGCAATTGCAGAGTTTGCTTTTTTTGCAGTGACTGACCCGCAGCAGCTTTACTGGATGGGCGAGCCGGTCAAGTTTGCAGCGAGTAGCACGTACTCGATCGGCTTCCTCTTTTTCTGGATGATCTGCGCCGGATCGAGTGTTCTGACTTATTTGCTGCTCCCTCCTCGCATACGCGCAGTACTGGGCACAAAACCTGACATGCCGGAAACTGAAGAATAATAGCCCAATTGAAATACTTAAATCCTCGAAGAAGGTTTAACCGCTGATATGAAAAACGAGAGACTACCTCTTAGCGTCGCCTGGCTTGGTTATGGCGGACTTATCCCATTTCTGATCTTTGGCGGGTTGTGTCTTGTCGAACCGGCACATCAAATCATCTACCGAGGCGCACTATTTTCATATGGTGCTGTCATTCTAAGTTTCGTCGGGGCGATTCAATGGGGGCTTGCCATGTGTATGCCCGAGCTTACAGAAAATCAGCGCCGTAGCGCCTATATCTGGAGTGTCGTACCGGCACTTATTGCATGGGTTACCATTTTCTTCGGACCGGTTACCAGCGGCCTTCTGCTCATACTTGGGTTTTTGATGCAGTACTGGCGTGATTTGGCCTTAAGCCACCAATTCTCACTGCCCAAATGGTTTCTTCCGCTACGACTTCGTCTGACTGCCGTCGCTTGTATATCAATTGGGATTGGCGTGTACTCCGTTTTCTAATGTGTACCGGAGAGAGATAGGCGTTATTTACCCCCCCAATCCAACGCAGGAAGGGTTACTGAGCATTATTTGACCAAGATCAAATAGTTTCTTTTAAGTTAACTTGTTTACTTTAGAGAAAGTGCTATCGTGTAATCAAAGACTCCAAAAGGGGCGCGGGGAGACAAGATGTACATTCCCAAATTTTCCGAAAGAGCTATCGAGTCCAATTCGGGTCGGTTGCTGAGCTCATTAGCCAGTAAAGCAATGAGGAGTAATTGAGGGGTAGGTAGGTGGCCATGGAACTATAGATAGGGCAGGCTCAAACCTTGCCCTATTTTCTTTGCAATCAACGCAAAGTTAGTTGCGTGTTATCAAAAATATTGGGCAAACCATGCTGCACAATGCGCGCCGGCGATAGGCAGCCTGATATCATTTAAAAAATTTATTTATTTTAATACTATGCTAGAACGACTCGTCTACAGATCAAAGGCCACCGGCGAAGTGGGCAGCCTAGCCCTTTTTAATCTGCTCACGCAGGCCCGCCAGAAAAATGCCGAATCAAACATTACCGGTCACCTGATATTTGACGGCGAATTTTTTACGCAGTGGGCCGAAGGGCCAAGCAGTTCAATCGATAAGCTTTGGGCATCCCTGCAAAAAGACGATCGGCATCACCAGATCATTCTGATATCCCGCACGCCCGCTGAATCACGCAGATTTGCAGAGTGGACGATGGCGTTTAGCAGCTACCCATCACTGAATAGCCACAATATGCCTGGCTTCTTCCCGGTTGATGAAAAAAATGTTGCTGAGCGCATTCAGGAACTCACCCATTAAGCAGTGCTTGCTCCTTGAGTCTAGCGAGTGAGGCGGTCTGATCGCCAAACTGCGCCTCTCGCCAAACCGAGTCGTGATAGGTATTCAGATACCGGGTGCCGCTGTCGCAGAGTAAAGAAACAATAGAACCTGTCTCGCCAGACAATCGCATCTGATTAGCTACCGCAAGCATTGCAGCGAAATTCGTTCCTGTTGACGGCCCCACTAGGCGCCCCAGCAAGGACTCAAGTAGCAGCATACCTGCCATCGATTCTGTGTTGGTGACCTCGCATACGGCATCAATCAGGCTCGGCAAAAAGCTTGGGACGGTTTGCGGGCGGCCGATACCTTCGATCTTCGAGCCCGACGTATTCACCTGAGCGTCACGGGTTTGCCAATATTTCGCGAAAACTGAGCCTTCAGGATCTGCCACGCAGAGTCGTGTATCAAAGTGCTCGTAGTGCATATAGCGGCCAATCGTTGCACTTGTTCCGCCCGTTCCTGCGCCGACCACAATCCATTTAGGCACTGGGAAACGTTCGCGTGCCATTTGCATGTAAATACTTTGCGCAATATTGTTGTTGCCTCGCCAGTCGGTGGCTCGCTCGGCATAGGTGAATTGATCCATATAGTGACCACCGATGCTTGCCGCAAGCGCTTTTGCCGCTGAATACACTTCATTTGCACTGTCCACAAAATGACATTGCCCACCATAAAACTCAACCTGCGCAATCTTTTCTTGAGAGGTGGTTTTGGTCATTACGGCGTAGAACGGCAATCCAAGCAATCGAGCGAAGTAGGCTTCGCTAACAGCCGTTGACCCACTGGAGGCTTCAACAACCGGCTTTCCTTCAGCGAGCCAGCTGTTGCATAGCGCATACAAGAATAGTGACCTTGCCAAGCGGTGCTTCAAGCTCCCTGTTGGATGGGTGGATTCATCTTTGAGGTACAGATCGATACCGACCTCTTTGAGTTTAGGCAGAGGGAGTGGCAACAGATGCGTGTCTGCACTTCGACAGTAGTCGGCCTCGATCACATTGATGGCCCAGTTAATCCATTGAGAGTCCTGGGTTGAAGTCGGATGCATAGTTAAATTGGCCATTCGGTCACTACGTATAAGCATGAGTCTCGATCTTAGAGGGCTTTGAGCACCAGCGCCACATAAGGCTTGCGAAATAAACGATACGGCGACATACAAAACAGCAGACACCAGTATTTCATGGGATTAGAATGTCGAGCACAAGCATTATCTAAAAAACCACTTGTTAGGAACCTCCATGAAAAAACAAGCCATCTACCTGGCACTGCTCGCAGCTATTGGCCTGAGCGCTTGCGCCAGCAAGCCAGCTCCAACACCTACTCCAGCCGTTGAAAAGCCAGCTGCCCAAAAAATTGAGCCTGTTGCCGCTCAGGTAACTGTATTTACCGCCACGGTTGACTCGGTAGACCTGAAGAACCGCACAGTCGTTCTGAAGGATGCCCAGGGCAATACCGCACCAATGAAGGTTGCAAAGTCAGTTGCTAACCTGCAGAACGTTCAAAGGGGTGATGTATTTGTTATCGAATACGCACAAGCAGTTGCTGTCAGCCTGGTTAAAGCACCGAAGGGCGCAACTCCTGGCATTTCCGAATCGCACAGCGTCTCTGTTGCTGGCCAGAAGCCTAACACTGAGCCATTTGCTGAAGAAACCGATACTGTCTACGCCACTGCCAAGATCGTAAACATCAACGCTAAGAATCAAACGGCTGTTCTGGCCACACCAGACGGCAAGAAGATCAAAGTTAAAGTTGATAAGCGCGTTACTGGCCTGAAGAAGTTTAAGGTTGGCAACGAAGTGCTCGTTGAGTACGTACAAGACCTGGCAGTTGGTTTCGTCCGTCCTTCGAAGTAAGCTTTACCCGCATCATCAAATGGCAGCCTTCGGGCTGCCATTTTTATTTATCGGTATCCGGCACAAATTTAAGCACATTGCCGTTAATGCAATAACGCTTGTGCGTGGGTGGTGGACCATCGTCAAACACATGGCCCAGGTGAATACCTGAACTGGCGCTACGCACCTCGACTCGCGTCATCCCGTGCGCTGTGTCTTCATGCAGGGTAATCGAACCCGGCACGGGATTGAAGAAACTTGGCCAACCTGTCCCGCTGTTGAATTTAGTATCACTGCGAAATAAAGGTGCACCAGTAATCGGATCAACAAAAGTGCCTGGCCTTTTCTCGTCTAGATGTGAGCCTGTTCCCGGATATTCTGTACCCTGCTCAAAGGCAATTTTTCTCTGCTCTGGTGTAAGCAGCTGAAAGCCGAGCCAGTGCCAGAAACGTTTTAGGTCGCCGTTATAGCCGGTATAGCGAGACACCTCTTTGCCCTGCTCGAACAACACAATCGTGGGCGTGGCAAACAACGGCTTTTCTAATCGCCATCCGGTGGGCGGATTCGGATTTGTTGTGCGCACAACCGCAACATCAGAACGCCAATGATCCAGAACTTCTTTCTTGAATTGTTTACAGTAGGCGCAGTCGTCCGCTTCAAACACAACCAGCTGCCGTTGCGCATTAAGCGATTTTCCTTCCAGCGTTGTATTGCCCCCAGCCTGTGGCTTAGCGCCATTAGCCGCTCGATCACTTGAGCCTGGATAAGCAACCCCTGTCCCGCCCAGGCCACAATACCCATTCGGATTTTTCTTCAGATAATCCTGGTGATAATCCTCTGCAGAGTAGTAGGTGGTTAAGGGCGCAATCTCGGTAGTGATCTTGCCTTTGCCCGCAGCCGCCAATGCCTGCTGATAAATATCTTTAGTTTTTAAGGCTGTTTGTAATTGCGTGTCGCTCTGGATATAAATAGCACTTCGGTAGTTTGAGCCGATATCGTTGCCCTGCCGATCCCCTTGGGTAGGATCGTGGCTTTCCCAGAATCGCGCCAAAACTTCACTCAAATTCACACGAGCAGGATCGAAAGTGACTTTAACGACTTCCGCGTGATTCCGTCCCTGCGCTCTGCCGTAATGGAGCGCCCGCTCATGCGCCAGCACGGCTTCATAGTTACCGGGGATATCCCCATTGGCGTAACCGCTCTCAACGTCCAGAACGCCTGGCAGTTCTGACATGCGCTTCTCTGCACCCCAAAAGCAGCCCATGCCGAGCACTATAGATTCGGCATTCGCAGGGGTGTTCTTTAAAACTATCGGCGCTGTCTTTGAAGGATTGCTTGAGTTCATGGTGCCTTTCTCCTGACTACACGCTGTAATTGCAGCAATAACTAAGAGGCTCGTCAAAAAAACTTTGAGGCCGCTGACCATGCTCAGCCTTAATATCAAAGAACCATTATTTTTTAGTTGTATCACCATTCAGTACCTCTCGATACTTCATCAGGCTACTCGACAAGGACTCATTCAGTCCGGGTGGGGTACGGGACCATGGGTACCCTTTTTCCGCACGCTTCTCTGCATAATCAAACAGCGAAACCATGTACTGCTTATCAAATCGGGATGTCGGCGCTTTGTGATTGAAGTCATCTGTCACAAATGCCATATTAAATCCAAAGCCATCCTGGCGCGCGGTGAGGTAGGCCATGAAAATATCGCCATCGCCATGCGAATGTGCAAACTGCGCTAATGCCTGATTGGCAATCGCCAGGGTCTTTCGTTCAACGGTCTGAAAGTGCTCCGCTTCTAGGATATCGTTGCGAATCAGATAGGCCTCACGCTTACGACCCTCCAGCAGCTTGTACGCACCAGACTCGTGAAACAGCGATGCCGGATAAATAAACACCTGCCGGCTAACGCCACCATCAACGTGCATTTCCTGGTAGTTCTTGCCCTGATAAGCCGCATCGATCATCACCGGGGAAAAGAATCCCGGCAGCGAGGCAGACGCGAGCATCACTTTTCTAAACAGCTCCAACGACTCTGGCGTGTCATAAGTAGCGATCTTTCCCATGTTCCAAATAATCGGCTGCCCGGTATCTAGATTGGTGGTCGCAATAAGTAGCCAGCGATTTCTGACCGCGTATTCACGCGCTACCTTTCGCAACAGTTCCGGCGTAATTTGCGCTGAAA
>JBEBBK010000076.1:0-6230 GCA_041158405.1 Pseudomonadota bacterium | reverse complement strand
GGAAGCCAATCTGGTTTAAGGCGAGTGAGCACAAAGGTGTAAAGCGCAAACAGCCCAATCTGAATCAAGGATGGACCCCAGGCGCCTAAGTACATACTGCCGACATCGGCGCTGCCGGTTTGCGTTTTGAGTTGATCGGCGAGCACAATCAATACGAGGGATGGAGGTACTAATTGGGTAATCGTGCCAGAGGCTGCTAATACGCCAGTCGCGTAGCGCATGTTGTAGCCATAGCGGATCATGATCGGCAATGAGATCATGGCCATCGCAATCACTTGCGCCGCGACGGTTCCAGTAATCGCACCCAGCACAAAACCGACAATGATTACGGAATATCCTAATCCACCCCGGATGCTCCCAAATAGCTGACTCATCGACTCGAGCATTTCTTCAGCAAGGCCGCAGCGCTCCAAAATGGCGCCCATAAAGGTAAAGAAAGGGATGGCTAGCAATAAGTCATTTGCTAGTACGCCACCAAAAATACGCTGCGGTATGGCTTGTAAAAAGACGAGATCAAAAAAGCCTTGGCTGATCGCAATTGCGCCAAAGAAAAGTCCGGCAGCCATTAAGGAAAATGCCACTGGAAAGCCGACTAACATAAAGACAATGAGGCCAGCAAACATTAGAGGTGGCATCCACTCCAAGGGAATCATTGTTTGGGCTTCTCGTAAGTGGTAATAGCAGGAGCATCGAGCGCATTGGCTTGCAGTAAAGCAATGCGTTTGATGATTTCAGAGAGGCCTTGTAGGCACAGCATGAAAAATCCCAGCGGCACGACAAACTTAATCGGGTAGCGCAAGAGCCCGCCCGAGTTAATCGAATCCTCGAGGGACAGAAATGAGGGGTAGAACAGGGAAGTCCAGGACAGCCAAGTAAACAAGATGCAGGCCGGCATCAAAAATAGGCTCAAGCCAAATAGATCAACCCAAATACGACCGCGCTCTGAAAGGCGTGCATAAATCAGGTCTACTCTGACATGCTCATTGCGCTTGAGCGTGTAGGAGGCGCCGAGCATAACGGCTGCGGCAAATAAATACCATTGCAATTCCAAGGGCCAGTTATCGCTGAGGTCAAAGCCGTAGCGCATGATCGCATTGGCTGCTGAAATAACGCACGATAGCAAAATGAAGATACTTGCAGCTTTCCCAAACCACGCATTGATGCTATCAATACTGGATGAGATGCGCTGCCAAAAAGCCATCACCGTTCCTAAAGGAGGGGGATCGCTAGAGCTTGAGTTCCGCGCGGCCACGCTGAACAGCCGCCAAGACTTGTTGTGGTGCAGTACCGCCAGCGTGCTGGCGCGACTGTACCGATCCGGTGACGGTTAATAAGGGAAATACGTCATCGCTAATGAGATCCGGTCTGGAATCTAAACCGCAGGCAAGGCGTAGCTCCGATAGGCTCAGGTCGGTTAGAGTGCATTTGCGACCAACGCAGGCTTTGACGGCATGGGCTACGGCCTCATGTGCATCCCGAAACGCTAAGCCCTTCTTGACCAAGTAGTCGGCTAGGTCGGTGGCAGTAGCAAAACCCTCTTCGGCCGCTGCTTGCATCACTGCCTTTTGAACCACGATGTGTGGAATCATATCCGCAAAAATACGCAAGGTATCTTGGACTGTATCAACCGCATCGAATAGAGGTTCTTTGTCTTCTTGATTGTCTTTGTTGTAGGCCAAAGGTTGGCTTTTCATGAGGGTCAGCAAGGCAATCAAATCGCCATACACCCGACCCGTTTTGCCACGGGCAAGTTCCGGTACGTCGGGGTTTTTCTTTTGCGGCATGATCGAGCTCCCAGTGCAGAAGCGATCCGGTAAATCAATAAAACCAAAGCGCGGGCTAAGCCACAAGATCAGTTCTTCCGATAGCCGCGAGACGTGCATCATCAGCGTCGCCGAAAAAGCGCAAAACTCAATCGCAAAATCCCGATCCGATACGGCATCCAAGGAGTTGGTGCAGATGCCATCAAAGCCCAGCTTTTGCGCTACCCACTCACGGTCAATTGGGTAGCTGGTTCCGGCCAGCGCGGCAGCACCCAGCGGCAGTCGATTCATGCGCGTGCGGCAATCGGCTAGGCGGCTGGCATCGCGACTAAACATTTCAAAATAGGCCATGAGGTGATGACCAAAAGTGATTGGCTGGGCCACTTGCAAATGGGTGTGACCCGGCATGATGGTGGCTGCATGCGCCTCTGCTAAATTCAGCAAGGCGGTGCGTAATATCGTTAAGGAAGCCTGGATCTCGTCGATGTTGCTGCGCAGCCATAAACGCAAGTCGGTGGCCACTTGGTCGTTGCGTGAGCGGCCCGTGTGCAGGCGCTTACCGGCATCGCCAATTAAGGCAGTCAAGCGCGCTTCGATATTGAGGTGAACATCCTCGAGTGCCAGCTGCCATTCAAACTGTCCAGCTTCGATTTCCCCTTTGATTTGCGCCATTCCTTTTTGAATGTCCGCCAAATCAGTGGCACTAATGATTTTTTGCGTTGCCAGCATTTCGGCATGGGCCAATGAGCCCTCAATATCGACCAAGGCAAAGCGGTGGTCAAACCCAATGGAGGCGGTATAGCGCTGGACCAGTTCATCGACCGGCTCGGCAAAGCGTGCCGACCAAGCTTGGGCCTTATTGGCCAGGGAATTTTTAGAGGAGCTCATAAAGGCAGTATATTGGTGTCAGTCATCTCTATTTTAAATGTTATGTCCCAACACTCGAATTCTGCCCCTTTCCCCCACGCCCCAGCGCGTTTAGTGATTGCCTCCCGAGAAAGCCGCCTAGCCATGTGGCAGGCCGAGTACCTGCGGGATTGCCTAAAAGCCCTGTATCCCGACTGCCAGGTCGAGATTTTGGGAATGACCACCCGAGGCGACCAAATACTCGATCGCACCCTGTCTAAAGTGGGCGGCAAAGGTTTATTTGTGAAGGAATTAGAGGCGGCATTGGCCGATGGCCGCGCCGATTTGGCGGTCCACTCCTTAAAAGACGTACCGATGATCATGCCCGACGGCTTTGCCTTAACTTGCGTCATGACCCGTGAAGATGCGCGCGATGCCTTTGTCTCCAACGATTTTGCTTCGCTGGATGAGTTGCCACACGGGGCGGTTGTCGGTACATCCAGCCTGCGCCGTGAGGCTATCCTGCGCAAGCATTTCCCCCATCTGCAGATTCAACCCTTGCGCGGCAACTTAGATACTCGGATGGGCAAATTAGACCGCGGCGAATACCAAGCCATTATTTTGGCCGCTGCTGGCCTAAAGCGCCTTGGTCTAGCCAGTCGCATCAAAGCCTTCTTGCCACTCGATCCCTATACGCCCGCAGCGGGTCAGGGGGCCCTCGGCATCGAAACCCTCAGTAATCGGGCGGATATGCATGCATGGCTCGCGCCACTCAATGACATGCCCACCTTACTTGCCGTTTCGGCGGAGCGGATGGTATCGCGGCAGTTAGGCGGTTCATGTGAGGTGCCGCTGGCAGCCCACGGCGAATGGAACGGCCCTCAGTTAGGCATTCGTTCCTTTGTAGCGAGCGTGGACGGTACTCAGATTTGTTTGGCCAGCGCTGCAGGGACAATTAAGACGGTTGCTGATGCAGAGGCCCTGGGACTCACTGTGGCGCAGGACCTAATGTCCCAAGGCGCGAGCGCTTTACTTCCGTAATCATCATGAAATCCCCTGCGCTGGTTGTCACTCGGCCGAGTGGTCAAGCAAGCGCCTTAATGGAGGCGCTCCAAGCCGCAATAGAAAGTATGGCGGCTGCACGTAGTGGGCAAGATTGGCAAACGCCGCAGATCCTTGCTTTGCCGCTCTTAACGATTGTTCCCAAATCCGACCCAAAGGTCGCCGCAGCAATACGAACGGCAATGCAGACCGCCGACTTGGTTGTGTTTGTCAGTCCGAATGCCATCGAGTGCACCATGCGATTATTGGGTGACGATTGGCAGTCGATCGCGCAGCGCCCGATTCCGATTGGGGTGGTGGGTCAAAGCAGTTACCATGCCCTTGAGCGCCACGGCATTGGCACAGAAGCCAAGCTAGCCACCCCCATTTGGATGCCAAGCGATCCCGCGCAGTGGGATTCCGAAGGGCTCTGGGGTGCGATTCAAAATCGCTTTCCGAGTTGGGCTGGTCGACGGGTGCTGGTATTTCGGGGGGATGGTGGCCGTGAGTGGCTGGCCGATCAAATGCAGTCGGTCGGAGCACAGGTTGAAGCGATTGCGGTGTACTCGCGGATACCCCTAAGTGAGTCTAGTCCACAGTGGGAGAAGATCCTTAATGCGAATACCGATGGCGCGCTTTGGATTCTCACTTCATCTGAAGCAGTGCGGCATTTAGGCGCTGTTTTAAATCAGCAGGGACGCCAAGATTATTTGGCTAGCGCAAGCGCTCTATGTCCGCATCACAATATAGCTCGGAGTGCAAAAGAGATTGGCTTTGCAACGGTACTGGAGTGCCACTCGGGCGATGCTGCTTTAGTCAGCGCTGCGATGAGTTGGCTGGAGGCAGCTTCAAAAAAACCTCATTAACCAATAAGGGATGCCCCTTTAAGTGATAGAGGGTTCTTCTGGCCCATGCGCCAGTCGGCATTTCAGGATAGCGGCGACGACAGTCTTTCCATAAGGGATGGCGACGATCCAATTGAGCAATCTCGCGATGGGCTTTGAGCCGATTGCGATTGCGACCCTGAAACAAAACAGCACCCAGCGGCTTTTTACCTAATTTCAGGATGACATGATTGCTACCGCTTGCCGTGAATGTGGGGATGATACTGCGGGCGATGACGATCGGCTCTTGGTCGATCAGTAAGAGGACTTCGCGAACACGGCAGCGTTTGGTGCGACCATGAAAAAAGCGACTTTCGTCACTATGGATGGTTTGAAGATGGTCTGCTAAAACGAGCACCTCGATGCGACTTTCAAAAGCCACTTCGAGTTTGCGCGTTAAAGAACCGGTATCACCAAGCCACGTTTGCCACTGCCGTGGAGCAAGGTGAATTCCACCGGAACCGACTCGATTCCAAACAGAACGGAGGCGATTGCGGTGGAGCATGCTTAGTTACCGCCGAAGGTTCTCCGTTGGCTTCCTGCTGCTTTTGGTTTACCAAAGCGTGGACCCGTTGGGCGTGAATCGCCAGAGCGAGCACCTGCTGGTTTGGAATCAAAACGGCCAGTAGGGCGTGAATCGCCTGAACGTGCGCCAGATGGCTTGGAATCAAAACGATTGGCTGGACGGGAGTCTCCTGAGAAACCCGCTGGCTTCGAATCAAAGCGACCAGTTGGACGTGAATCACTAGAGTAGCCACCAGCTGGCTTTGCATCGAAGCGCGGTGCTGGACGGGAATCGCCACCACTGCGCTGCTCAAAATGACTGCCACCCGAGCGGGATTCAAAACGACCGCCTGAACGGTTGCCAGGACGCGCGTCGGAACGTGCGCCAGGACGACCACCGGAGCGGCTACCAGGACGTCCGCCACCACCACCAAAGCTAGGCTTGGCTTGCGGCTCAAGACCGGGAATCACTGAGGCAACGATGTCTTGCTGGGTAAAGCGCTCGATGTTCCGAATCTTGGCACGATCGCGATGCTCAACTAAGGTAATGGCAATACCGTTACGACCAGCGCGGCCAGTACGACCAATGCGGTGTGTGTAGTCTTCTGGCTTCATGGGTAAGCCAAAGTTAATCACGTGACTAATGCGGGGCACATCAATGCCGCGCGCAGCAACGTCAGTGGCAACCAAAATCTTGGTGTGGCCTTTGCGCAGGGATTCGAGGCGACGCATGCGCACGGCTTGTGGCATTGCGCCGTGCAGTGCAGTTGCTTCGTAACCATTGGCACGCAAGGCATCCGCAATCTTTTCGCTTTCCACTTGGGTGCTTGCAAATACCACCGCTTGGTCCACAGTAGGATCGGTTAAGAGGTGCTCTAACAAGCGGTGCTTGTGGGCCATATTGTCGGCCCAATGCAATTTCTGCTCAATGTTGGAATGCACATCGCCTGCTTGGGCGAGTTCAATGCGCTTCGCATCATTGGTTAATTGGGTTGCTAAGGACATGACTTTGGGTGCAAAAGTCGCTGAGAACATCAGGGTCTGCGACCGCTGCTTGCAGCGCTGATCAATCGCCTCGAGGTCATCTGCGAAACCCATGTCTAACATGCGGTCCGCTTCATCAATCACGAGTTGCTTGACGTCATCCAGACGAATCGCACGGCTATCGCTCAGGTCCAATAAGCGACCTGGG
>JBEBBK010000075.1:0-6233 GCA_041158405.1 Pseudomonadota bacterium | reverse complement strand
GGTATGCTGACCTAATGTTGGTGGTGCCATGCGCACTTCCACCGGCGTTACCGATAACTTCATGGGATTGGAGACCAATTTCATGGTACCGGCGGTTGGGTGAGGCACTTGAATTTCCACTTGACGCGACACGACTTGCTCGTTTGCAAAGACCTCTTCCAAATCGTTGATCGGTCCGCACGGCACGTTGGCCTTTTCCAGAATGGCAATCCAATCGTTCTTGGTTTTGGTTTTCGTCATCTGTGTGAGCAGTGGAACCAAAACAGAGCGGTGCGCAACGCGCGATGGATTATCGGCAAAGCGCGCATCGTCTGCAAGCTGTTCTTGCCCACCGGCTTTTACAAACTGACGAAACTGACTGTCATTGCCAACGGCAATAATCATCCAGCCATCGGAGGTCGGAAAGGTTTGATACGGAACAATATTGGGATGGGCATTACCCCAGCGTCGTGGCGGAACTCCAGTACACAAATAATTGCTTGAGATATTGGCCATGACCGCAATTTGGGTATCGAGTAAAGCCATGTCGATGTATTGGCCCAGACCAGTGCGGTCGCGGTGAATCACCGCAGCCAAAATGGCTGAGCTGGCATACATGCCGGTAAATAAATCCACAATCGCAACCCCGGCTTTTTGGGGGCCGCCGCCCGGCAAATCATCGGCTTCGCCGGTAACGCTCATAAAACCACCCAAGCCTTGAATAATGAAATCATAGCCAGGGCGCTGCGCATAGGGTCCAGTTTGACCAAAACCAGTTACGGAGCAATAAATAAGATCGGGTTTCTCTAAGATGAGGCTGTCGTAATCAAGCCCATATTTTTTTAACTGACCCACTTTGTAGTTTTCAATCACCACATCAGATTCGCAGGCTAATTTGCGAATAATGTCTTGGCCCTCAGGCGTGCTGATATCGACGGTGATTGAGCGCTTGTTACGATTGATTGATATGAAGTAAGCCGCTTCTGCCGTATCTTCGCCTCGTGGATTTTGCGCGAACGGAGGACCCCAGTGGCGGGTATCGTCGCCAACATGAGGGCGCTCGACTTTAATGACATCCGCACCTAAGTCGGCTAAATTTTGGGCACACCACGGACCCGCAAGAACCCGGCTGAGGTCTAAAACCCGAATATGACTAAGTGCACCCATGGTCCAATTTTGGCATGATTGGGTAAATAATCAGACTTAAGAGCGAAATAGCGCCTCAAAATGCGCAAACAAAGCCCGTGCAACGGTAAAAAAAGAAGCCAATCCCAGACATGGCTACAATTTCTGCGCATGGCAACCCGTAAAACTTCCGAATACAGCGAATCATCGATTCAAGTTCTCAAAGGACTTGAGCCTGTTCGTCAGCGCCCTGGGATGTACACCAGGACCGATAACCCCCTCCACATCATCCAAGAAGTGCTGGATAACGCATCCGATGAGGCTTTGGGAGGCTTTGGTAAGCAAATCATGGTGACTTTGCATGCCGATGGCAGCGTCAGCATTGAGGATGACGGCCGCGGAATTCCGGTGGGGATGCACCCCACGGAAAAGTTACCCGTGGTGCAAATTGTCTTTACCCAGCTGCATGCAGGCGGCAAGTTTGAAAAAGGCAGTGGCGGGGCGTATGCCTTCTCGGGCGGCTTGCACGGCGTTGGAGTGTCGGTAACGAATGCCCTTTCCAAGCGCCTTGATGTCACGGTATGGCGTGAGGGGCAAATGTCTACCTTGAGCTTTGCTGAAGGAAATGTCGTCGAGAAACTCAAAACCAGACCTGCCGATAAAGGCGATAAAGCCCACGGCACGCGCGTACGAGCATGGCCCGATGGGAAGTATTTTGATAGTGCCGCCATTCCGATGGCGGATCTGATTCGTTTGCTACGCTCCAAAGCGGTATTGCTGCCCGGCGTCAAGGTCACCTTAATTCAAGAAAAAAGCGGCGAGACGCAATCCTGGCAATACGCGCAGGGTTTGCGTGGCTACCTAAATGAAGCATTGGCTCAGGCTGGCCACAGCGCTGAAGTGATTCCGTCCTTTGAGGCAGAGCAATACGCCACTGGCAAGGCCGATGAAGATACCTTTGCTGAAGGCGAGGGCGCTGCTTGGGTAGTAACGTGGACTGAAGATGGTCCACCGGTTCGTGAGAGTTATGTGAATTTAATTCCGACACCCGCCGGCGGCACCCATGAGAGCGGCCTGCGAGAAGGGCTCTTTAATGCGGTGAAAGGCTTTATCGAGATGCATGCCTTGCAACCCAAGGGGGTGAAGTTAATGCCCGAGGATGTTTTTGCGCGCGCCTCCTTTATTTTGTCGGCCAAAGTACTTGATCCCCAGTTCCAGGGGCAAATTAAAGAACGCCTTAACTCACGCGATGCGGTGCGTTTGGTATCTGGCTTTTCTAAATCTGCACTCGAACTCTGGCTAAACCAGCATGTGGACTATGGCCGTAAATTAGCGGAGCTGGTGATCAAGCAAGCGCAAGCCCGTACCCGCGCTGGACAAAAAGTTGAAAAGAAAAAATCCTCTGGCGTCGCTGTGCTACCAGGCAAGTTGACGGATTGCGAGAGTCAAGACATTGCTCTCAACGAAATCTTTTTAGTTGAGGGCGACTCTGCTGGTGGTTCCGCCAAAATGGGGCGCAATAAAGAGTACCAAGCCATCTTGCCCTTGCGCGGTAAGGTACTTAATACCTGGGAGGCAGAGCGCGATCGCTTGTTTGCCAACAACGAGGTGCACGATATTGCGGTGGCGATTGGCGTAGATCCCCATGGCCTAAATGACACACCCGACCTATCCAATTTACGCTACGGCAAGATTTGCATTTTGTCCGATGCCGATGTGGATGGTTCGCATATTCAAGTTTTATTGCTCACCTTGTTCTATAAACACTTTCCGAAGTTACTGGATGCAGGTCATGTCTATATCGCTAGGCCACCACTTTTTCGGGTGGATGCGCCTGCGCGGGGTAAAAAACCAGCGCAAAAGATCTATGCCCTTGACTCCAGCGAACTCTTTGCAATAGAGGACAAGTTACGCAAAGACGGCGTTCGCGATAATGCTTGGCAGATTTCCCGCTTTAAGGGCCTTGGCGAAATGAGTGCGGAGCAATTATGGGATACCACGCTCAATCCGGATACACGCCGCTTGCTGCCCGTTACCTTAGGTGCATTAAGTGAGCAAGATACATTTAAAACCATGGACATGCTGATGGGTAAATCCGAATCTGGCGCAAGGCGGGATTGGCTTGAAGAGCGCGGCAATGAAGTAGAGGCAGACATTTAATGGCAACGCGCAAACCTAATTCAGCGCCCAGCATGCAAGAGCAGGCTGATTTATTTACGATCGACGCTGCTAGCTCAAACTCGAATTCACCTCCGACGCCGCCGCGCGCATCATCGGGCATTATGGATGGCGATGGTAGCGAGGGATTAACGCTGGCCGTTTATGCAGAGCGGGCGTATTTAGACTACGCCATTAGCGTAGTTAAGGGCCGGGCCTTGCCTGAGGTGGCTGACGGCCAAAAACCAGTGCAGCGGCGCATTCTGTTTTCGATGAGCGAGATGGGACTCCGCTCCGATGCAAAGCCAGTGAAAAGCGCTCGGGTGGTTGGTGATGTGCTCGGTAAATTTCATCCGCACGGCGATCAATCGGCTTACGATGCCTTGGTTCGATTAGCCCAAAGCTTCTCATTGCGTTACCCCTTAATCGACGGGCAGGGTAATTTTGGTTCGCGCGACGGCGACGGCGCTGCAGCGATGCGCTACACCGAAGCGCGCCTGACTAAGGTTGCAACCCACTTACTGCTCAGTGAAATCGATGAGGGTACGGTTGCGTTCGCGCCAAACTACGATGGCTCGTTTCAGGAGCCTAAATTACTTCCCGCACGTTTGCCCTTTGTATTGCTTAATGGCGCATCCGGCATTGCAGTCGGTATGGCCACTGAAATTCCATCGCATAATTTGCGCGAAGTGGCTGCAGCGGCAATCGCATTAATGAAGTCGCCGAATATGAGTTGTACTGACTTGCTGGCGATTCTTCCAGGACCCGACTTTCCAGGCGGCGGCCAAATTATCTCGTCGGCTAGCGATATTGCACAGATTTATGAGGGCGGTCGCGGCAGTTTAAAAGTGCGGGCACGCTGGTCGGTGGAAGAGTTAGCACGCGGTCAATGGCAAATTGTGGTGAACGAGTTGCCGCCAGCGACCTCGACTCAGCGGGTACTGCAGGAGATTGAAGAGCTTACGAACCCCAAAATCAAATTGGGTAAAAAATCCTTAACGCCCGATCAAAGCAATACCAAAGCAGCCATTCTGAATGTACTCGACTGCGTTCGCGATGAATCCAGCAAGGATGCTGCGGTACGTTTAGTGTTTGAGCCCAAGAGCAAGAATGTGGAAGTCAATGACTTCGTTAATTTATTGCTGGCACACACCTCACTTGAATCCAATGCGCCCATCAATCTGGTGATGATTGGCAATGATGGCCGGCCACGCCAAAAGAATTTAAAAGACATTATTTCCGAGTGGATTGCGTTCCGCGTTGCAACGGTAACGCGTCGCACTGAACACCGCCTTGGTAAAGTCAATGCCCGCATTCATATTCTGGAAGGCCGCCAGATTATTTTGCTCAACATTGATAAGGTGATTAAGATTATTCGCAATAGCGATGATCCCAAAATCGATCTGATCAAGGCTTTTGCATTAAGCGATCGCCAAGCCGAAGATATTTTAGAAATTCGCTTGCGCCAATTGGCACGCTTAGAGGCAATTAAGATTGAGCAAGAGCTCAAAGAACTCCAAACCGAGAAAGCCGACTTGGACGGTCTGTTGCAAAGTGATAGCACCTTGCGCAAACGCATCGTAAAAGAAATTGAAGCCGATGCCAAAGAGTTTGGCGACGAGCGCCGTACCTTAATTCAGGAAGATAAGCGCGCAATTGCAGAAGCGAAAGTGATTGACGAGCCGGTAACGGTCATTGTCTCGCAAAAGGGTTGGGTTCGGGTTCGTCAAGGCCACGAACACGACGCACAGCAGTTTTCGTTTAAGTCGGGTGATGCGCTGTACGCAACCTATGAGTGCCGTACTGTTGATGTGATGCAGGGCTTTGGCAGTGATGGTCGCGTGTATACCGTTCCCGTTAGCGAGTTACCCGGAGCGCGCGGCGATGGTGCGCCCTTAACCAGCTTCATTAATTTGGCAGCAGGCTCGCAAATGGTGGCCTATTACGCTGGCCAATTGGATGATTTGGTATTGATTTCAACGCGGGCAGGTAATGGCTTCTTGGCAAACGTAGCCGATATGCTCACCCGTAATAAAGCAGGCAAATCGTTTATTGGCATTGATAGCAAATTCAGCACTGGCGATGCGCCATTGGGCGCAAGCAAGGTACGTCCTGGCATGAAGCAGGTGGCTTGTTTATCGGAAAGCGCACGGCTTTTGGTATTTCCACTGGATGAGCTTAAGCGCCTGCCAGCGGGCGGCAAGGGCGTTATCTTGATGGGCCTTGACGACAAAGAACGGCTTGCGTCGGCAATTGCCGTTGGCCCAGATGGCGCCACCTATTCTGGTGCAGGCCGAGCAGGCAAGCCAACGCAATTAAGCCTCGATACCAAAACATTGAAATCATTTGCAGGCAACCGCGCACGCAAGGGTCACTATTTAGACCCGCGCTTAAAGGATGGAAAACTGATCTCGAATTAAATTAATTCCTTGGGATACAGAAGACCGGACTGAGCATTTGTCAGTCCGGCCTTTCTAATTTGAACTACTCAATCTCGGCGATGAGTTCAATTTCAACGCAGGCGCCCAGTGGAATTTGCACCACGCCAAAGGAGCTGCGCGCATGTTTACCGGCTTCACCAAAGACCTCAAATAAAAGCTCGGAGCAGCCATTCACCACCAAATGCTGCTCAGTAAAGAGGTCGGTCGAGTTGACGAGGCCCATTACTTTGACGATGCGCTTAACGCGATCGAGTGACCCTAAATGCGATTGCAAGGTAGCCATTAAATCGATCGCAATCGATCGTGCAGCAGCTTTGCCGCTAGCGGTATCCATATCCAGACCCAATTTACCAACCCAAGGCTTGCCTGCTTCCTTGGCGATATGCCCAGAAACAAAGACGGTCGAGCCGCTAGTGACGGCCATGACGTAGGCGGCAGCCGGACTTGCTGTGGATGGGAGTTCAATGCCAAGGTCTTTAAGGCGATCGCTGATGGGTTTGCTAGGCATATATAAAGGTGCTTTTTAGGGAT